>NZ_JBFRCK010000008.1:0-263108 GCF_040965775.1 Paraburkholderia sp. BR10954 | reverse complement strand
CCCATCCAGACCTCGACAGAATTTGCAGGAAACTACCCATAATCTGCCAGGTTCCTGCAAATGCATCAACAACTTTCCGCTTCAAACCCTTGCTGCAAAAGGCTCTCCGGATTGTTCAGGTTCGACTAAGTATTATGCATCTAATAGCGGCGCTTGCAGATCAAGACAAGCCCGTCTGCTTGCGCGAGCGGCTATTGTTGCTGGGACAACGCTTCGGCGCTGGCTCTGTCGTCGGCTTCTAGTATCCCTGCGATGTCTACCGTGACACCGAAGGCAATCTGCGCCCGCACCGGGACGAGTGCGCTAAAAGATCGCCGCCTTGGTCGCAACACACGACGCCCGATGTGCGCGTGGCACGCGACTGGACACGCGCCTCACCAGATCGGAAACACGAAGTCCGGCTGCGGCTCAAACTGAATGCCGGATTCTGGACAGATCACGCGGCCCCTGACGGCGACTCGCTGGTTAAGATACGGCAGCAGGAGTGTGGGGGGCATCGCACCGCCTTCGCCAAGGAGGATGTCGGTCACCACCTTGTCAGTGCAGGGGGAGGTCGAGGGGCGATCCAGCGTGATCGTCGTATAGTCGCCCGGCGCATACGTCCCGCTGCCACGTCCGATTGTCCCGGTGATCCAGATATCGCGCTGCAGAGGCAACGTCGGCAGCGGCGGGCTGGCTGGCATCGTGGTCTCTGGCCACAAACCGGCAATCGCCGCTGCCGCGAGTAATCCGCACAATCGTCTCTTCATGGCGAAGGCCTCTTACCGTCCAGTGCTGCCACCTGCGCGTCACCGTTTGGTGTTCACTTCCCTGAACTCCGCATCGATCACGTCATCGTCCGAGTCTTGCCCCGGGCGGCCTGCCTCTTGCGGGCTGGTCGCAGGCCCGGGACTGCTCCCCTGTGACTGCACGTCTGCGTAGACTTTTTCTCCGAGTTGCTGCGAGGCGGTAGCGAGTGCGCGGGTCCTGACGTCGATTTCGTCCCGGTCGGAACCCTTGAGCGCGGCCTCCAGTTCCCTGATCGCGGCTTCAATCTTTGCCTTCTCGTCCGGACTCAGCTTCTCGTGGTATTCGCCGAGGGCCTTGCGCGTGCGGTGTATCAGGGCGTCGCCCTGATTGCGCGCCTCGGCCAGTTCACGCAGCCGATGGTCCTCCGCGGCGTGCGCTTCGGCGTCTGTCACCATCTTTTCAACTTCGCCTTCGGACAGGCCCGAACTGGCCTTGATGGTGATCCGGTTTTCCTTGCCCGTCGCCTTGTCTCTG
The DNA here is from genome assembly GCF_040965775.1 of Paraburkholderia sp. BR10954. NCBI lineage: Bacteria > Pseudomonadati > Pseudomonadota > Betaproteobacteria > Burkholderiales > Burkholderiaceae > Paraburkholderia > Paraburkholderia sp. BR10954. The sequence continues at coordinate 261,845 of NZ_JBFRCK010000008.1, read as the reverse complement.
GCCGACACATGCAAGATTCCATTCGCATCGATGTCGAACATCACCTCGATCTGCGGCATGCCACGCGGCGCAGGAGGGATGCCTTCCAGTTTGAACTCACCTAGCAGCTTGTTCCCGCTCGCCATCTCGCGTTCGCCTTGATAGACCTTGATGCCGACTGCCGACTGGTTGTCGTCCGCGGTCGAAAAAACCTCCGAGAACCGGGTCGGAATGGTGGTGTTCCTTTCGATCATCCTGGTCATGACCCCGCCGAGCGTCTCGATGCCAAGCGAGAGCGGCGTGACGTCAAGCAGCAGCACGTCTTTTCGTTCACCGGACAGCACTGCCCCCTGGATCGCCGCGCCCACGGCGACCGCCTCGTCGGGATTGACATCCTTGCGGGGTTCGCGTCCGAAAAACGCCTTGACCGCCTCCTGCACCCTTGGCATCCGCGTCATGCCGCCAACGAGGATGACGTCGTCGATCTTGTCCGTGGACAACCCGGCGTCCTTGATCGCAATTCGGCACGGCTCCATCGTGCGCTCGATCAGATCCTCGACGAGTGCCTCGAGTCTGGCGCGCGTGAGCTTCACGCTCAGATGCTTCGGCCCGGAGGCATCTGCCGTGATGTAGGGCAGGTTGATCTCGGTCTGCTGGCTCGAAGACAGTTCGATCTTCGCCTTTTCGGCCGCTTCTTTCAGGCGTTGCAGTGCGAGCACGTCCTTCGACAGATCAATGCCTTGCTCCTTCCTGAACTCGCCGACGAGATGGTCGATGATGCGCTGGTCGAAATCTTCACCGCCGAGGAACGTGTCCCCGTTCGTCGACAGTACCTCGAACTGTTTTTCACCGCGCACGTCGGCAATCTCGATCAGGGATATGTCAAAGGTGCCACCACCGAGGTCGAATACGGCGATCTTGCGGTCACGGTTTTCCTGCCTGTCCAGACCGAACGCGAGGGCAGCAGCGGTCGGCTCGTTGATGATCCGCCTGACTTCGAGCCCCGCAATACGGCCCGCGTCCTTGGTCGCCTGGCGCTGGCTGTCGTTGAAGTACGCTGGCACGGTAATCACGGCTTCCGTGACTGGCTCGCCGAGATAGTCTTCGGCCGTCTTCTTCATCTTCCGCAAAACCTCTGCGGATACCTGCGGTGGCGCGAGCTTTTCGTCGTGCGCTTCGACCCACGCGTCGCCGTTATCGGCCCTGATGATCCTGTAGGGCATCAGGCCGATGTCCTTCTGGACTTCCTTTTCCTCGAAGCGGCGGCCGATCAGGCGCTTCACTGCGAACAGCGTATTCCCGGGATTGGTGATGGCCTGACGTCTGGCGGGCGCCCCGACGAGTATCTGGTTGTCATCGAGATACGCGACCACCGACGGCGTCGTACGGGCGCCTTCCGAGTTTTCAATCACTTTGACCTGCTTGCCTTCCATCAGCGCCACGCATGAGTTGGTGGTGCCAAGGTCGATACCGATGATCTTGCCCATGATGTCCTCGCCGATGCTCAGTCTTTGCACTGCGTCGGCGGCGCAGGCGGACGCCTCTGCCGCCGTGCGGAACGCCATATCAATAATCGCCTACCGGAGGCACAACCGCCTTTGCCTCGTCTTTCGGCAGTTCAGCAACCACGGCATCGGTGGTGAGGATAAGACCGGCCACCGACGCGGCATTTTGCAGCGCCGTGCGCACCACTTTGGTCGGGTCGACCACCCCCATCTCCACCAGATCGCCGTAGGTGTCTGAAGCCGCGTTCCAGCCGAAATTGCCCGTCTCCCCGACCACACTGTTCAGCACAACCGAGGACTCCTCGCCCGCGTTGGTGGCGATCTGGCGCAGCGGCTCTTCAAGTGCGCGCAGCACGATGCGGATGCCCGCGTCCTGGTCGGCATTGGCGCCCCGTACGTCGCCGAGGCTGGCCCGGGCACGCAGCAATGCGACACCGCCGCCCGGCACGATGCCTTCTTCGACCGCCGCGCGCGTTGCGTGCAGCGCATCCTCGACTCGTGCCTTGCGCTCCTTCATCTCCATCTCGGTAGCGGCGCCTACCTTGATGACGGCAACGCCACCGGACAGCTTCGCAATGCGCTCCTGCAGCTTCTCCCTGTCATAGTCGCTCGTCGTGTCGTCGATCTGGCGACGCAGCGCCTGGACGCGCCCATCGATCGTCTTCCGGTCACCGGCGCCATCGATGATCGTTGTCGCCTCCTTTTCGATCTCCACCCGCTTCGCCCGTCCGAGGTCCTCCAGCTTGACGTTTTCGAGCTTGCCGCCCGTTTCTTCCGAGATGACGAGCCCGCCCGTCAGCGTCGCGATGTCCTCCAGCATCGCCTTGCGCCGGTCGCCGAAACCAGGCGCCTTCACGGCCACGGTTTTCAGGATGCCGCGCACGGAATTCACCACCAGCGTGGTCAGGGCTTCGCCCTCGACGTCCTCGGCAATGATGAGAAGCGGCTTGCCTGCCTTGGCCACCGCTTCCAGCAGGGGCAGCAGATCGCGGATCGACGAGATCTTCCTGTCGTGCACGAGGATGTACGGTTCTTCAAGCACAGCGGACTGCTTTTCGGGATCGGTGATGAAATAGGCGGACAGCCACCCGCGGTCGAACTGCATGCCCTCTACGACCTCGAGTTCGCTTTGCAGCGATTTGCCTTCTTCGATGGTGACGGCGCCGTCCTTGCCGACCTTGTCCATCGCTTGCGCGATGAGCCTGCCGATCTCCTCATCCGCATTGGCCGAGATGGTGCCCACCTGGGTGATCTCGCGGCCGGTCGTGACAGCCCGGGAAAGCTTCCTGAGCTCCTCGACAATCGCCGCGGTGGCCTGGTCGATGCCACGCTTGAGGTCGATCGGGTTCAGGCCCGACGCAACGTACTTCATGCCTTCCCGTACGATGGCCTGGGCGAGCACGGTGGCGGTGGTTGTACCATCACCGGCGACATCCGAGGTTTTGGCGGCGACCTGCCTGACCATCTGCGCCCCCATGTTCTCGAACCTGTCGCTCAGCTCGATCTCCTTCGCGACCGACACGCCGTCCTTGGTGACGGTCGGTGCGCCGTACGCGCGCTCGAGGACGACATTTCGCCCCCTGGGGCCGAGCGTGACCTTGACCGCATCGGCAAGGATGTTGACGCCCGTGAGAATATGCTGGCGGGCGAGTTCATGAAACCTGACATCTTTGGCAGACATTTCGCGCTACCTCCTGACCTGTCAAACGAAGCACAGTTGCACCGGGCAAGGGCCTATGGGGCCGGGCCGAACAGTACGCGGTCGCCGACGTTGACATCGGGCGCACAAAGGCGACCGTCCTCAAGCCGCCTGCCGGGGCCTATCGCGATGACTTCTCCCTCGTCCGGCTTTTCGCCCGCAGTATCGGGGATGACGATACCGGCTGCGGTCGTACGCTCCTGCGGCACGCGCCTGAGCACGACCCGGTCATGCAAGGGCATGAGTTTCATGATCCTGCTCGCATGATCGGTCCACATAGGTCTCGCGTTGGTCTCGTGGCTGTTTTCATCGTTGCCCTCCGTCATTGGTTCGGACGTTGCAGCGTCCGCACTCAATCATGAACGGGCCGTGCCCCCTGTGAGGTATCGCGCCGCGTCGCCTCGTCAAAATCCCTGGAAAGCCCGGATGCAGGCGGCAGCGTGCCCCGCGCGATGTAACCGGCAGGCTCGACCGACGGCTGGGGTGTCAGCCGCAGATCACCGAGCCTCGCCGTGAGAAAAGCGTCGGCATGGGCAAGCCGGTGCCGGAGTTCCTCCTCCGTAATCCCCAGAACCTGTGCCGCGGCGTCTTCCGGCTGCGCTTCAAGACGGCAGAGCGTCACGGCGCGACGCCATGGCTCTGGCAGCTCGGCGAGAAGCGCGGCGACCAGCTCGCGCAGCTCCCTCGAGATGACGGCGTCCTCAGGCGTGCCGTCCGTCGCTGGCACCACGTCCTCAAGGCGCAGCACTTCATCGGGCTGCCAGTACTCGAACAGCAGCTCGTCATCGTCTTCACGCGGTTCGTGCAACTGGACGGGCAGCCGGCCCTCGAGCGAGATGCTTCGGCCTTCCTCCATCTGGCGATGTGCGACTTCTGCTTCAAGCAGTTCCAGTGCGATCTGGTAGAGCCACTGCAGCGGTTCGAGCCGACGCGGGCGCTCAGCAAACCGCTCGCAGGCGCGCGCGAGCGCCTCGTCGACAATATCGTCGACCGATGGGTCGTCCGAAGCGAGATCACCCCGCGTCTGAAGATAGGCGAGTTCCCGCTGCACGAAGCGCTGGAGCGACGCGAGCAGCGGACGAACGGTCTCGCCGAACAGCGTGGACGCGGCGTCCGTCTGTTCGGCCACCGCCGTCCTGAGTTGCCGCAACCCGGCGCGCCGCTCCTTGCGACGCCAGGCGTCCTCGTGACGCAGGTGTGCGACGTGGCGTTCCAGTTGCCGCTCCAGTTCAGTGATGGCATGCTCGATCGCCGTCTCTGGCTCCGGCGCATCGTGGCCGCACGCAAGCGTTGCGCCCGGGAGCACCAGCCTGAGCCGGACGCGGTAGAGACTGCGATGCAGGCTCCTTTCCAGCGTCGCCTGCAGCCGTGCCAGCCCGGACGGGAAGTGCGACAGATGGGGCGTCAGACGCCGATCCGTGAGCCGGCTGATCAAGTCTTCCAGCCCGGGGCGGGAAAGTTTCGCGACATTACGGTAACTGATCGCCGTTTTCATCTCAAACCTGTCCATGGCCCACCGCCTCAATGTATCGCCCGGCCGTCCGCGACCCTATGCAGCTCGCAGAGCCGGCATCCCCGGCGAGCAGGGATTTTCAGCGCATCCCGGCACCCTTGATTCCTCGCCATCCGTGACAGCCTTGCCTAAATCTCATTAGTGATCCTGCTAATGTTAGACACGCACACGAGAACCCCCGCCTCACTCGATGCGTCCGGATCATCACCGGGCGCCCACCGGAATGTTGGTCCTGTTCAACCGGCGCCCGTCCTTCCATTGACGTCCGACTCCCGGCCTTCCAGAGCCAGATACGTGTCAGTCGCCACCAGCCCGAACAGGATGTGATTGAGAAAACTCACCCAGCCTCGCGCATCGGCAAACCACGGGAACAGGTATGTCATGCCGTGGAAATTGATCGCGTACAGGAGCACGCCAAAAACCACGCCCACCAGCGACGCTAGTCCGACATTTGAATCCAGGCTGAAAGGCGCCATGATTACAGCGAGAATGACGGCGAAGAAAATCGACAGCACAAAGTGGGTGACCAGCGCCACCGCCACGACGCCTGATGCGAATGGCGCGGCTTGCAGCGCGTCACGCCCCATCACGATCGCAGCAATCATCCGTAGCGGCACCCACAGGGATTGTCCAGCGACCCGCATGGCGAAGAGTTCGATCACCAGGAAAACCGCGCCTGCCACGCAACCGCCGATGACCGCTGCCGGCCACTCAGGCATGCGGCGATCGAAATGGTGTGAATGCATGTGAAGTTCCATTATGACCACCTTCGGAACTGTGTACTCTTCTCACGTTCTGCCAGGCCGCGTCAGGCTGCCTCGGGAAAATCCGGCGACGGTCCGTGAAACGGGCGACGCTCGAGCAGTCTGACTGCGTAGCCCAGGGCCTGTGCTTCGGCCTGCTCGCGACTGGCCCAGCGTTGGTGACACTGCGGCAGGTGCCAGTCCACGTAGAGCTCACCTTCGTGGGCGATCTGCACTAGCGCGGCATACCTTTCGCTGGGCCCTCCGCGCAGGCCATGTTTCGCACGCCATGCACGAGGACCGTCCGGATACGAATCTCGTAGCCGTTGCGCGGCTCGGTTCTGACCGTATTCATCGGATCACCATTGTCATGATCTGGCGCAACGCAACTGTCGCCGGCGTGGTGAAAGGCGTTGGCGTTGTATGGCCTGTCTGATCACCGCCGGCTAGCGTCTGCGCATGCGTGATCTCAACTGTCGGATCGTGGGTCGCATCGCATTGACCTGTGCATGGAGCATGCGACGGGCGCGCTCAGGGAGCGGTCGCAGAACGTCGGCAAGAGAGGCCGTCGTGCGGTGGAGGCGCGCGATCAGAGGGGAGTCCGAGCGTGGATGGAGGTTGCTCATCGTTTTCTCCTCAGGGGCAGCAAGGAAGAGAACGGGCTTGCGCGCTCCAGTTCGCCTGCCATGCTGCGGGGCAAACAAATCGAAACACGCAGTGTGCGACCCGTGGATCATGGGGCACACTGCCTGAGCTGGATATAACTTAGCTTCACTGACTAAAAATTTCAAGATACATGTGACACTCAGATGCGTGACGCCGCGACGCCTGATGTCAGCCCCCACGTCGGCGCTACCAACCCTCTCTGCCAGCGCCTTCGGCGGAAAATCCTCAGAACTTTTCGCATCTAACGAGGGCGACCAGCGCAGTGGTGGACCTGATGAGAGTCCACGGTCTCGAAACTGTGCCACGGCGCATCAAGCTGGATCGCCGAGGCCGGCACGGTCCGTGGAGTGATATCAACGCCGGGCAGGACAAGCGGTGTCGCTCGCCGGAAACCGTGCCAGTGGAGTATCGCGATGAGCGGCGTATTCACCTGCGCAGCCGCCGTGACCGTGACGGCAAAGAGTGGCAGGCGCACACTGTCCATCTGTTCCTGAAGCATATCGAAAACGACCATGCAGCCTCCTGAGTGACATGTTGCATGGCCACTTGAAATTTCCGTTCCTTGCGCTATTTTGATCATCGCTCAGGCAGTCGCGATAAGCGCTGCGTGTTTCGATTTGTTTGTCGGCGGTGTTTTTCCACGGACGGGCGAACTGGAGCGCGTGGTCCGGTTCGTTCTTCGTGAGAGGCCCGGTTTCAGGGAGCCAGCCATGAGCGATCTTTTCTTCGGCATCGACCGGCCAGGCGAATTCGACCGCCTGCACCGGCAGGTGGCCGGCGTCTTTGCGGCTTTCCCGCGAGCCTGCGCGCGATGCGCATCCTTTCTTTCCGTCAACCGTCGCAGCAGCGACGACTGCGCCGAGATCGTCGCGTCCGTGCCGGGGCTTCGCCTGGCAGCGATCGACGTCCCAATTGACAAGGGGGCTGTCGATCAGCGGCGGACGCAAGCCCCCGAACCGGAGGCCGAACATGAAACGACGCATTACACGAGACCCGCCACCCAACGCGGGCTGTCCAGACGACGCCGGTTCGCCGGCGCGCTTCCTCGCGTAACAGCGCCACGCTGCATGGCAGCGCGGCCCTTGTACGGCCTGAAGTAAGCGCGTGTCGTTTTTGTGCATCGTGCGCCTGCTAAAGGGGCTGTGTTTTATGGGAGACGGAAATGCTCAGTCCACACGAATTTGCGACCCTGATACTGGTTCGCCAGGCGCCGGACCAGCTCGACATGAATCGCGCCGAGCTCGACGCGCTGCTCGAGCGCCAGCTGGTCATGCTGGAACACTGCGCCTCGGGCGCACGCCGCGCGTACCTGTCAGGGAAGGGCAGAACGTTTCTCGACGCGCTTCACCCGGGCGGCTCACCGCGTGTAAGCCGGCAAGCCGCCGGCAATGGCGGTTGGGAAAGATCGGAGACGCCCCTCGTGCCAGGTAGCCGCACGCCCGACATCGTAGTGCCGGGACACGCAGGCTGAATGGCTGCGCGATCGCAACGACAGGCGTGTCGTCCTCGCCGTGACGCGCGGGTGCGGGGCTGGCAGGGCAGGCCGGGCGGACGCGCGGGCGACGCCCGCGGTCATTGAAACGTTGCTCGCGCATGCCGGTGTCGCGGGCTTAGGTCTACGCGGCAAGCCGCGGGCTGCAGGACTGATTGAAAAACCGCGTCGCCTCGCGCCTCGGTGCGCCGCGACGCTTTGCGGAGGTGTCATATGCAAACGGACAAAGTGATGGAGTATCACGGCTACGAGATCCGGCCGATGGTAACCCCCACGGAGACGGGTCGCTACGCGGCGGCGGCCATTGTCACCGGCCGGGCCGGCGATACACGCACGCTCGGCGTCGATGTGGACTTTGCCAACGCCCAGGAGGCTCGCGACGAAGCACTCGAGCTTGCTATCGCATGGATCCAGCAACGCTCGGTTGTTTCGGACCGGTATGTTCGACGGACCTAGCGCGCCGGTCAGCAACCTCTGGCCGGACGCGAGTTGGACACCTGTCGATCCGCTTCTGGTTCGATATCCCGAGCCGTTTGGGCTCAACTCAGCGCGAGGAAAAGAGAATGACGGACACCGCTGTCATCGATCCCGCCGAAGACGCGCTCTATGAACGCATCCGGATCCTGCTCTTTAGCGCGGATCTGCCGGCGCAGCGTTTGGAATCCGATATCGACGATATCGGACGCTTCACCGCGCCGGACGTCCGTTCATCGCAACTGCGCCTGATTGAGGTCATGCCGCCGCTTACACCGGCAGCCGAAGCAATTGTGCGGGCCATGATCCGTGCATATGGCACTGAACTGTTTGGGCGCGGCAGTGCGAATTCCGCGCTGCGTGCCATGATCAAGGCCGGACCTGTCAGGTTTGGACAGACCGCCTTGACGTTGGGGCCTGACGCGCCGTTGCCAGAGCGTGTCCGTCCGCTTGTCGCGGAGATCAACCGGATTTTCGAGCGCTACCCCGAAAGCGGCTTCTCGCACGCCCGATACTCTCTTTCGGCGATTGGCTTGCCGGTCGGCCGCGACAGGCTGCCGCAAGTACACCGCTCGGTGCAACGCGGCCGGAATCTCGAGGGCTCGCCCGATTCGCGAGTTGTCCGCAACAACCCTGAATTGCGCGTCTTTCGTTCAAGTATCTAACGTGTCAGCCGACGGCAGGTGCCAGCCTCGGTACAGCGCGCGCGAAAGCCGGCCAGGTTGGCCCCACACCACCCTCCCAAGCGCATCTGTACGTAGCGTGCCGGGCAGAATCCTGGAGAGATCGGCGCCCATCAGTTGCGCGATCGTCGCACGCATAGGGACGCTCAGCTGGGAACAGCGACTGGATACCGTGGGTTAGTCATACGACGCTCACCTCATGAAAGACGGTGCGCGGTACTATCTTCGTCGGCCCGTCACGTATACGCCATGTCCCATGGAACTGAAGCAGATCCAGTACTTCATCGCGCTTTTCGAAGAAGGCACCGTCACGCGCGCCGCCGGGCGGCTCAACATCGCGCAACCGGCGCTCAGCATGCAGATCGCCAAGCTCGAAACGGAGATTCGGCAGAAGCTCTTCGAGCGGGGGCCGCACGGCATGGCGCCGACCGAAGCCGCACGGTTGATGTACCGCCTTTACACGCCGATCATGCGCGACATCGATCACGCACGCGAGCACCTGAGCCGTCGCGATGTCATCGTGACGGGCCGCGTGTCGCTGGGGATGGTGTCGTCGGAGGCGCAGAGCGTATTGCCCGAATCGCTCGCCCGATTCGATGCGCTTTTCCCGCAAGTCGAAGTCTCCGTCGCCGATGGCTTCAGCGCGCAGCTGATCGACGCTGTCGAATCGGGCCGGCTCGATGCCGCCATCATCAACAAGCCGCGCGGACGGCTGACGCTCCACGTAGAGCCGTTGCTGGTCGAGGAAATGGTGCTGGTGACGAGCGTGGAGCACGGCCCAAAGCTGCCCGACGAGATCGATCTCACGCAGCAGTCGGACATCGAATTCGTGTTGCCCACGCGCCGCAACGGCCTGCGCGGCGCGCTCGATGCCGCGCTGATGGCGGCTGACGTCGTCATCAAGCCGAAGTTCGAGATCGATCTGCTCAGCACCATCGTGCAGTTCGTCGAGCAGAGCGGTGTCGCGACCATCCTGCCGCGCGTCGTCGTGCAGGCGAAAGTGGAGGAAGGGCGCTTGCGCGCACGCACGATAGCGTCGCCGCCGATCGTGCGCCACATCATTCAGGTCACGCATCCGAAGCGGCCGATCGGGCCGGCCGCCCAGGCGCTCATCACGATTATCACTGATGAGATAAAGCGCGTGACGACGGGTGTTTTGGGGAACCAGGCGCCTTAGCGGCCGCGTTCCAACGGTTCGCGCGCGCGGCTCGGAACGTCGCTGCGCGTGCCGAACAGCGTGTCGCAGATCGGGAACGTGAGGTTGAAGTTCTGTGTCGCCATCACTTCGGGATCGTGGTGTGTGGCGTGCAGGCGCCGCACTGTGTTGACGAGCGGAAAGCGGTCGAGCAACGGGCTGTCGGTGACGTGTGAAAGCGTATGCAGGCCCTCGTACATCAGAAAGTACGCCGCCATCGTGAGCAGCGCGATGTAACCTGCGTTGCGGGAGAATACGAGCCCAATCACGAGCGCGAACGGCACGGCCGCCAGCACGAACGCAACCGGCGCAAAAGGCGGAAACAGCAGCGCGCGCCAGTGACGGTGGCCCTTGTATTCAAGCGTCACATGCGTGAAGAACCGGTGATGGACCGCGCAATGGCGCTTGTAGATCATGCTGAAATACTTCGTCGGACGATGCAGCACGTAGCGGTGCGCCGCCCATTCCGCCCAGTTGCCGAACAGAAAGAGCGGAATGACCGCCAGCCATTCGGCAGGCGTCGGTGCATGAAGCTGCATCAGGCAATACACGATCACGCCGCCGGTGAAGAGCAATGTGAAGCCGAGGTGCATTTCGCCGCGATACCACCATGGCGTGGCATTGACATACTCGTCACGGAACTTGTAGGAACGCGCACGAACGTCTTCTTCGTATTTCATCGATGTCTCCGGCTATAGGGAAAGGCGTGCGCCCGTTGGCGTGCGCCGTTACGTCCAATGACTCAGGATCGACTGCGCGCGGAACCGCCTTCGAGCTTGCCGAGCGTCTCGGGCACCACGAACGCGCCCACGAGAAAGATCACGCTGATCGCACCGACGAAGATCGCGAGCGTCGACGGCAACTGGCCCGCGTCCTTCGCGACGAGGGAAACGAAGGTCGGCATCATTCCGCCAATCGCGAAGCCGATGTTCCACGACAGACCCGTGCCGGTCGCGCGGATCGCGGTCGGGAAGCGTTCGTTCAGGAAGATCAGCACGGGCGCATAGCCGGCGCTGCCGAGCGCGGACAGCAGCACCGCGTAGACGCCGACCATCGTGATGCTTTGCGCGGTCGGCAGCAGCAGGAACAGCGCTGGCATCGCGATGAGCCGGATGATGCCGATCCAGATAAACGCGCCCTTGCGTCCGATGAACGTACTGACGTGCCCTGCCGCGACCGAAGCGATCACCACGGCCACGCTGCAGATCATCAGGATCGCGGCGGCGGCGCCGTTCGGCGCATGACTCACGACTTTCAGGAAGGTCGGCAGATAGCCTGATGTGAGGTAGTAGCCGCTGCCGCCGCCGATAGTCAGCAGCAGATTGACGAACAGCACGCCGCGATATTCCCGCGAGAACAGCGTGCGGATCGGCGAGCGCGCGTTATCGGCGTTGACGATCTTCTTCTGTTCAGCGGCTTTCGCAGCTTTTTCCGCGGCGAGCTTCTTCCAGAGCGGCGATTCTTCCAGACCGTTGAACACGAAGAGACCGAGCACCGAACTCAGGATGCCTGTGAAGAACATGCAACGCCAGCCCCAGGCGTCGAACGCATCGCCGGGAAAGACCGCGGACATCGCCAGATACGTGAGCGATGCGAGCAACGCGCCGAGCCCGGCCCCGCCCCCACCGATGAGACCGGACACCGCGCCGCGATACTTCGGCGCGACGGATTCGGTGCCGATCGTATGCGTCGACGCCACCACGCCGCCGACGAACACGCCCTGCACGAGACGCAGCAGCAGAAACAGGACCGGAGCCACGAGCCCGACCTGGGCGACCGTCGGCAGCGCGCCGAAGGCCGCCGTCGAAAGCCCGACGCCGACGACCGCGACGATCATCGCACCCTTGCGGCCATGACGGTCGGCATAGGAGCCGAACAGCGCGGAACCGAGCGGGCGCATCAGCAGCGTCACCGCGAAGGACGCGTACACCGCCGCGAGCGAGAGCATCGCATGTTCGGACGGAAAGAACAGACGCCCGACAACCGGCGCCACATACAACAATACGAACAGGTCGAACAGGTCGAGGGCCCAGCCGAAGCATGAAGCCATCACAGCGCCCATCACCTGGCGCTGATTGACCGAAAGCACGGTGGCCCCGTCTTGCGCTGCTACAGACATTTGCATCTCCTTTGTGTCACAGACGCGCTTTGTTGGATGCGCGCTCTTGTCGAGGTTGAAAAATCGTCAGTGCGCGGAGGCGAACGGCGATGCCACGCTCGCCCGTCGCTGGGCGACCATCGCATCGGCGATCTTCTCGGCGATCATGATGGTCGGTATGTTCGTATTCGCCGATGGCAGTCGCGGCATCAGCGATGCATCCACGACGCGCAGCCCGCGCGTGCCTCGCACGCGGCCTTCGGTATCGGTGACCGCGTCGAGGTCCTGCGCGCCGCCCATGCGGCACGTGCCGCTCGCATGCCACACGCCGAACACGTTCGCGCGGATGAAATCGGCGAGCGCGCGCTCGTCGTGGATCAGCGAAGTCATCTGCTGGCCGCGCGTGAAGAAGCGTTCGATCAGCAGACGCCGCAGCGGCGCGGGCGTATCGAGCAGCACGCCGAGGATCGAAGTCAGAAGCGCGTTGCCTTCGCCGACCTTGCTCAGCGCCTTCACGCGCGGTGAGAACGCGGCCGGGAAGAAGTCGCGTGGATCGCGGCCAAGACCGGATGCATCGACGACGCGCGCCAGCATCCGCACGCCGGCGGCGAGCCGCTGCAAATCGCGTTCGTCGTCGAGCAGATTCAGATCGACGCGCGGCGCAACGGCCGCATCGGGCGATGCCAGTTGCACGCGGCCTCGCGAATACGGCCGGTTGCACCAGAGGAAAAAGAGGCCGAGCCGGTTGCCGAGCGCATGCCACGCGGCGCGCGTCGCGCTCGACAGATACAGGTCCGACTCGTCGCAGCCCGCGACGCCCGAGCTCATGCGCGCAGCCATCATGCTCGCGCGGCGGCGCGCGAGCGGCATGCGAAAGCGCGGCTCGAGAAAATGACAGAACGTGAGCGACGGATGATCCTGCAGATTGCGTCCGACGCCCGGCACGTCGGCCACACACGGAATACCCATCGCCACGAGTTGGCGAGCATCGCCGATACCGGCGCGCATCAGCATCGCGGGCGACTGCAACGCGCCCGCGCTCAGCACCACTTCGCCCGCATCGAAACCCACGCGCTCGCCGTTCGCCGCGATCGCGACGACACCGCGGGCCGTCGCGCCTTCCATCACGATGCGTTCGACGCGCAGATTCGAATAGATGCTGAGATTCGGACGCTTGCGCGTGGCTTCGTCGAGGTAGGCAATCGCTGTCGACACGCGCTTGTCGTCGATGTTCGAGAACGCGCCCGGAAAGAAGCCGTCGCCGAATTCGCCATTCTGGTCCTGAAGTTCCGCGAAGCCGTTCGCGCGCAAACCCTTCGCGAATGCATGGCAGAACGCCGGCCAGTCCTTGGGCATGATCCGGCGGATCGGCACCGGTCCGTCGCTGCCGTGCAATTCGCCGCCGGGAAAGTTCACGTCGCGTTCGAGCTTGCGAAAGTACGGCAGCACGTCGCGCCACGACCAGCCTTCGGCGCCGTTAGCGGCCCATTCGTCGTAGTCGCGCGGCAGACCGCGATTGGCCGACTGCACGTTGATGCTCGAGCCGCCGCCCATCACGCGCCCCTGTTCGTAGACGCGCGGCGCGGCGTGCTGCGTGGCCTTCGCTTTCAGATCGGGCCAGATGTACGTGTCGCCGCAGAAGACGGGCATCGGATAGCTGTCGAGAATCGCCGCGGGCACCGCGCCCGGCGGCGTATCGGCGCCCGCCTCGATCAGCCCGACGCGCACCCGCGGCTCGGCCGACAGCCGATGCGCGAGCACGCATCCGGCCGAGCCGCCGCCTACGATCACGTAGTCGAAGCGATTCATCGCGTTGTCTCCTCTTGTCTCATCCGCCGCGCGGCCTGTCAGGCATCAGCTGCCGCGAAACACCGGCTTGCGCTTGCCATGAAACGCTTCGACGCCTTCGCGGAAATCGTCCGACGAGCGCAGACGGCTATAGCAATGGCCTTCGAGTTCGATCGCGATCGACAAGGGCGCGTCTTCCGAATCGTTCAAGAGCTTCTTCGCGGTGCGTTGCGCGAGCGGCGAGAATGCGCGCAGTTCGTCGACGAGCGCGTCCGTCGCCGCTTCGAGTTCGGCGTCCGCGACGAATTCGACCGCGATGCCCCACTCGTACGCCTGCTCGCCAGGAATGCGGCGCGAGCGCATCACGATGTCCTTCGTGCGGCCGATGCCGACCATCGACTGCAAACGCGCCGAACCGCCCGAGCCGGGAATCTGGCCCAGCTTCTGCTCCGGCAGCGCATAGAAGGTCGTATCGGTGACGATCCGGAAATCGCACGCCAGCGACAACTCGAAGCCCACGCCGAAGCAGAAGCCGCGATTGGCCGCAATCACCGGCTTCGAGCAGCGCGCGGGCGCCGCGATATTCCACGCGAGCTTCGACACGTGTTCCGGCGATGCTTCCAGAAAGCCCTTGATGTCGCCGCCGCTCGAAAAATGCTCGCCCTTCGCGCGCACGACGATCACGCGCACGCGGTCGTCCTCGTCGAGGGCTTCGAACACGGCGCGCAACTGATCGCGTGCGTGCATCGAAATGACGTTGAACGGCGGGCGATGCAGGATGATGTCCGCGCGCTCGCGCTGCGCGTCGATTTCGACCGAGAAGCCGTCGAGGTCTTGCAGCAGCGTCTGGCCGCGATGGTTGAGATCACTCATTGTGGGTTACTCCTTGGTGGTTGCTGTAGGTTGCGCGGGCAGGGCGTGCGAATCGGGCGTGTACTCGCCCGCTTGCAGCTTGCGGCGCAGAATCTTGCCGACGGGCGACTTCGGAATGTCGTCGACGAACACGTAATCGCGCGGACGCTTGAAGTTGACGAGGTCCGACTGACGGCACCATGCATCGAGCGCAGCGGCATCGACGTACTCGCGGCGCTTGATGAACGCGACCACACGTTGCCCCCAGCGCTCGTCCTTGACGCCCGCGACCGCGACTTCATCGACGGCGGGATGCAGCGAAAGCACCGATTCGATGTCCACCGGTGAGATGTTTTCTCCGCCGCTGATGATCATGTCGTCGACGCGGCCCGTCACATACAGATCGCCGTCGCGGTCGAGATAGCCCGTGTCCCCGGTGAAGTACCAGCCCTCGCGCAGGCACTTCGCATTCGCGTCCGGACGATTCCAGTAGCCTTCGAAGGCTTCGTCGCCGAGCAGGTCCACGATGATCTGTCCTTCTTCGCCGGCTTCGGCGATCGCATCGGGCGAGAGCGCATCGAGCTTCACGACGCGCAGCCGCGTATTGATGCCCGCGCGGCCCGCGCTGCCGGGCTTTTTTGTCGCGTCCTGGTCGATGCTGAACGTGTAGACCTCGGACGAGCCGTAGTGATTGACGAAGAGCTCCGGCTCGAACGCGGCCGAAAGGCGCTTGAGCAGGCCGTCGTTCATCGGTGCGCCGGCGAAGCCGAGCTTTCTGACCGACGACGTGTCCGTGCTCGCGAACGCGCTGTCGGCGAGCAGATCGTGATAGAGCGTCGGCACGAGATAGAGGCAGGTGAGCGCGTGCTTCGAGATGCATTCGAGCGCGAGCTTCGCGTTCCAGCGCCGCACGCAGACGAACAGGCCATCGACGAGCGCCATCGCGAGCAGCGAGCGCACGCCCATCGTGTGATAGAGCGGCATCACGCCGAGCGTGCGTTCGCCGCGCCTGTACAGGTTCTGCGCGACGTGCGCGAGCGCGCCCGCGCGTTCATGCCGATGCCGGCGCGGCACGCCCTTGCCTTTGCCCGTCGTGCCGGACGTATAGAGGATCAGCGAGATGTCGTCGGCGGTGGCGTGCGTCGTGTCGGTCACCTCTCCACTGCGCGTTCTTTCGACGATGAGCGCATCGAAGGTGGTGGTGCGGCCGGGCGCATCGTCGAGTCCGACGCGCGGCACTTTTTGCGCGGCGGCGCTCTGCGCGACGGAATCCGCGCTGACGGGTTCGTAGACGATCGCCTTCGCCCCCGCGTCGGTCACGCAGTAGTCGACTTCTTCGGGCTTCGCGCGCCAATTGAGCGGCACGATCACGATGCCCGCAAACTGTCCGGCCCAATGCAGCGTCGCCATTTCCCAGCGGTTTTGCAGCACGACGAGCAGCCGGTCGCCGCGCTCCAGGCCGAGCTCGCGCAGGCCATCGGCGACATTCAGGATCATGCGATGCCACTGCGCGTACGTCAGTTGCACATCGCCATCGACGAGCGCGAGCGCGTTCGGACTGCGCTCGACGCTTTGCAGGAACGTGCGTCCGAGATCAAGCATGTTCGGCCTCCTTCGCGCTTGCCTCGGCCCGGCGGCGCGCCGCCACGTCGAGCACCGCGGCCACGATGGGCGTGTAGCCCGTACAGCGGCAGATATGACCCGAGAGCATCTCGCGCACTTGCTCTTCGGAAGGATCGGGCACGCGCCGCAGATAATCCGCGCACGACATCAGAATGCCCGCCGTGCAAAAGCCGCATTGCAGCGCGTGATGCCGCTGGAACGCCTGCTGCAGGTCGCCAAGCGTCTGATCGGGCGCAAGGCCTTCGACGGTATCGATACGCCGCCCATCGGCCTGCGCCGCGAGCATCAGGCACGAGCGCGCCGCGACGCCATCGACCTGCACCGTACATGCACCGCACACGCCATGTTCGCAGCCGACGTGCGTGCCCGTCGCGCCGAGTTCGTGCCGGATGAAGTCCGACAGCAGTTCGCGCGGCTCGCAATAGCCGCTTCGTTCGCGGCCGTTCAGCGTCAGCGCGATGCGCCGCACTTCGCCGTGCCGCATGATGGTGTCCGATATCTTGCTCACTTTGCCTCCTCGATCACGCGCCATCCGAGTTGCCGGACCAGATTCCGGCGATATTTCGCGCTGATGTGCGCGTCGTCCTGCGCGTTCAGTTTCCAGCTCAAATCGTTCAGTGCGCCGCGCAGGTCGTCGCCTCCCAGACGCGGCCATCGCTCCGTCACTGGCCGGTCCGCGACGCCGCCGACAGCAATGCGGATCGACTCGTCGGTGACCACGGCCGCGCACGCGACGATCGCGAAATCGCCGTGCCGCGCGGAAAATTCGGCGAACGCGTAGCGCTCGCCTTCTTTGCGCAGCGGGAAGCGCACGGCTTCGACGAGTTCGTCGGGCTCGCGCGCGGTCATCAGCATTCCCTGAAAGAAGTCCTGCGCCGCGAGCGTGCGGCGCCTCTTTCGTGAGCGCAGCATCACGTCACCGCCGAGCGCCGCAAGCACGAGCGGCAACTCCGCGCTCGGGTCCGCATGCGCGATCGATCCGCATACGGTTCCGCGATTGCGAATCTGAAAGTGCGAGATATGCGGGAAGGCCATCGCGAGCAGCGGCGCTTCGTCGGTGAGCGTGCTGCGCCATTCGACGCTGCCTTGCGTCGCCGCGGCGTTCACCACGAGACGCCCCGCCTGCTTGTCCACGCGCACGGCATCGAGTTCGGCGGTGCGCGAGATATCGACGAGCACCTTCGGCTGTGCGAGCCGCATATTGAGCACGGCCATCAGCGACTGGCCACCCGCCAGCACGCGGGCGTCTTCGCCGTATTGCGCGAGCGCGTCGAGCGCGTCTTGCGCGGTCATCGCGCGCAGGTAATCGAAGGGTGCGGGCTTCATGCGTGTCTCCTGAAACGTGCGAGGAGTTTTGCGATCCACGATCCGTGCGCTTGCACGGGCTTGCCCGCCGCCTGCCGTCCGAGCGATTCGAACAACTGCTTGAGCACGACCTTCGCCGCGCCTTCGAGCATCCGGCCGCCGACCGCCGCGACCTTGCCTGACACCTGCGCTTCGTAGTCGTAGGTGAGCCGCGTACCGGCGCCTTGCGGCGTCAGTTCGACGAGACCGCTGCCGCGCGCGCTGCCGAGCGGCGAGATGCCCGCGCCAGCGAGTCGCAGGCGGCGCGGCGCATCGATCTCCGACAAGCCGATACGCGCCTCGAAACGCGCCTTGATCATGCCGACGCCGATGGTCACGTCAGCGCGATACTGGTTCGGCGCCGTCTCTTCGAGCGCGTGACAGCCGGGAATGACCTTAGCGAGTGCCTTCGGATCGAGCAGCACGGCGAACACGGCTTCGGGTGTCGCGGGCAGGTCGACCGCGCCCTGCGCCGTCAGTGCGCGACCGCCGCCTGGCGTCGCCGGCTTCGCGGCGGGCGCCTCGCGATATTCCGGCCGCGACGGTTCGGGATCGTCCATGCCGATCATCGCCATCACTCTGGGCGGCGTGAGCGGCAGGCGAATGTCTTCGACGCCGAGCGCGTCCGCCACCGCATTCGCAATGCACGGCGGCGTGCTCATGTTGTTACCTTCGCCGAGACCCTTCGCGCCAAGCGGCGTGAAAGGCGAAGGCGTCTCCAGATGCACGATCAGCGGATCGGGCACTTCGCAGGTGGTCGGCATCAGATAGTCGGCGAGCGTGCCGGACTGGAAGCTGCCGTCCGCGCCGTAGCGGAACTCTTCCATCAGCGCCGCGCCGAGGCCTTGCGCGAACGCGCCGCGAATCTGGCCATCGGCGAGTGCGGGATTGAGGAGGGTGCCGGCGTCGTGCACGGTCACATACCGGTCGATGCGCACGCGTCCCGTCGCGCGATCCACTTCGACCCCGCACATGTCGAACGCGAAGCCGTATGCCGCCGAGGTATTGATGCGGTCTAGTTCGTCGGGCGCATCCATGTGCGGCGGCGACCAGAACACGGTTTCGCGCAGGCCCGGCTCTTCGCCTTCGGGCAGGAGCGCGGGCGCCCAGTGCGGCGCATTGCTCGCGGCACGCGCGAACGGCAGCGCGCGGTCTTCGGCGTCGTGCGGAAAGACGCGCGCGCCTTCGAAGCGCACGTCGCCGGGCGCGCAGTTGAACTGCTTCGCGAGCACGCGCGCGAGCTTGTCGCGCACGCGCGTCGCGGCGAGATGCACCGTGCCCGCCACCGCGCCCGCGAAGCGGCTCGAATAATTGCCTGCGGCGACGGACCAGGCGTCCTTGTGCGTATCGAATTCGACGTTGACGACGATGTCCTTCGGATCGAGCCCGAGCACATCGGCGACGACTTGCGCGCACACGGTCATGTGGCCCTGGCCCGCGGGCGTCGATGCGATCGTGACGACCACGCCGCCGAGCAGATCGACGCTGACGGTCGCGCTCGCGATCGCGCCGCTCTTCGGCCCGGCTTTCTTGCGTGTGTCGGCTGGCATCACGGTCGTGATGTAGCCCATGTTCGATACCGAAGGCTCGACGATCGCCGCGAAGCCGATGCCATACAGCCGCCCTTCGCGGCGCGCGGCGTCGCGGCGCGCAACGAGTTCCCGGTATCCGCCTTCGTCGAGTGAACGGCGCAGCGCTTCCTGATAGTTGCCCGAATCGAGCAGGGCGCCCGCCGCTGCGCGATACGGGAACGCATCGGCGGGAACGAAGTTGCGGCGATACACGTCGAGCACATCGAGCTTCAGTTCGATCGCGATACGCTGGATCAGCCGCTCCAGCGCGAAGTACACCTGCGGGCCGCCGAAGCCGCGCACGAGCCCCGTCGGCGTCTTGTTCGTCAGCACGACGCGATTGCGCACGAGCAGATTCGGGATCGCGTACGCGCCCGTCAGGCAGCCGTGCATCCGGTAGAACGTCGCCGGCTCGGGCGCGCGCACGTAGCCGCCGACGTCTTCCAACTGATCGTAAGACAGCGCGACGATCCGGCCATCGGCTTCGACCGCCGCTTCTATGGTTGAAACACGCGCCGTCGCCGATGTCGCAGCGCTCAGGTGTTCGAGCCGATCCTCGACCCACTTCACCGGCGCGCCGGCCTTGCGCGACGCGAGGCACATCAGCACGACATACGGAAACACCGCCTGCTTCACGCCGAAGCTGCCCCCGGAATCACGCGGGGCCTTGTGACGCAGCCGATTGGCAGGCACGTTCAACGCCATCGCCATGACGGCGTGCAGCGAGAACGGCCCCATGAAATTGGACGTGACGTCGTAGCCTTCTTCGCCCGAAAGATACTCGGCGATGACCACGCCGCACTCGATCGGCGCGCAGGTGTTGCGCGGATAATGCGCGACCAGCTTCACGCGATGCGGCGCGCGCTCGAAGGCCGCTTCGGGCTCGCCGTAGCGGAAATGCCGGTCGCTGATGACGTTGCTGCCGACGCGTTCGTGCAGCACCGGCGCGTCATCCTTCGCGGCCTGTTCGATCGAGGTCACGGGATCGAGCATCGCGTAGTCGACCTTGATGAGATCGAGCGCGTCTTCCGCGAGCGCACGCGATTCGGCCATCACGACCGCGACCGGCTCGCCGACGTAGCGCACACGGTCCATCGCGAGCGCCCACTGTTCCATCGGCGATTTCACGCCGACGACGAACGGTCGCGACCACGGACGCAAATCGTCGCGCGTGAGCACGGCACGCACGCCCGCGAGTTTCGACGCGGCTTGCGTATCGATCGACAGGAGGTCCGCGTGCGCGTGCGGCGAACGCAGAATCGCGGCGTGCAGCGTGCCCGGCTTGACAGCGATGTCGTCGCCATAGCGGCCACGGCCCGTCAGGATCGCCGGGTCTTCGAGGCGCTCTATCGAGCGTCCGATGTGACGCTGCGGTGCGCTCGCTTCGCGCACCTCGTTGCCGGCGACGCGCGCGTCCATGTCGGCGAATGCGGTTTCGCGCTGATTCATGACCTTACTCCTCACGTGCGGCGCGGCCGCCGAATTCATCGGCTAGACCGCTCCAGCGGCGCGCAATCTCGTCGTGCTCGATCTCGAACAGATCGAGAATGCGCCCGACGGTGTGGTCGACCACGTCGTCGATAGTCTGCGGATGCGCGTAGAACGCGGGCACCGGCGGCATCACGATCGCGCCCATTTGCGTGGCGAGCGTCATGTTGCGCAGATGCGCGAGATTGAGCGGGGTTTCGCGCGCGACCAACACGAGGCGGCGGCGCTCCTTGAGCATCACATCGGCGGCGCGCGTCAGCAGGTTGTCCGCGAAGCCGTTCGCGACGCCCGCGAGCGTTTTCATCGAGCATGGCGCGATCACCATGCCTTCGGTCAGAAACGATCCGCTTGCCACGGCCGCGCCGATATCACGCACGTTGTGCACGACATCGGCAGCGGCTTCGAGGTCACTGCGCGCGAGGCCGAGTTCCTGGGCGGCCGTCACCGCGCCCGACGACGACACGATCAGATGCGTCTGGTGCGTGCCGAGCCGGCGCAACGCGGCGAGCAAACGCACGCCGATCACCGCGCCGCTTGCGCCCGAAATGCCGACGACGATGCGTTTCTTTCGTTCAGCCATGATCGCGTGACAGATAGGCGTCGAACGCGCTGTTGTCGGCGGCGACGAGTGCTTGCAGGTCGACCGTGTCTTGGCCCGGTATGCGCACGCGTGTGAACACATGCGCGGGATACACGACGGGGCGCGTCGCATCGAGGCCCATCTTCGCGCTCACGCCTTGCAGATGCGACGGCGCATCGTCGGGCTGACCGACCGTCGTCGACGGATCGAGCGGCGAGCCTTGCGCGCCTGCTATCACGACGAGATCGCGGTCTGCCTGGAAGCGCGTCGCGATGGCCCATTCGATTTCGGCGGGATCGTGCACGTTCACATCGGTATCGACGACGACGACCTGCTTGATGTCGTAATGCGCGCCGAACGCGCACAGAATGACGTTCTTCGCTTCGCCTTCGCGCTTCTTGTCGAATTGCACCCACAGGTGATAGCGGCACACGCCACCCACCGACAGATGCACGTCTTTCACGGCGGGATGACTGCGCTGAAGATGCGCGAGCAACGTGGCTTCGCGCGGAATCGCGCCGAGCAGCAGATGCTCCATTTCGGCGGGCACGATCGTATGAAAGATCGGAGCGCGCCGATGCGTGACGGCCGTCACTTCGATGACTTCGCGTGCTTCCTTCGCGCTGTAGTACTTCGGAAATTCGCCGAACGGACCTTCCGGCTCGCGCACGTTCGGCAGAATGCGCCCTTCGATGACGATCTCCGCGAACGCCGGCACGTGCACGCCGTTCGTCACGCATTGCGCGACAGGCAGCGGCGCACCGTGCAGCGCGCCCGCGATTTCGAGTTCGTCGTGATCGATCGGCGTGATCGCTTGCGACGCGAGCATCGTCAGGGGATCGACGCCGATCGCGATGGCGACGTCGAGCGCATCGCCCGCGGCTTCCGCGTCGCGCTGGAACGCGTAGAGATGACGCGGCAGCAGCAGGATCGCCATGCGATCGGGGCCGTGCACCTGAATGCGGTTGATCGAGACGTTCTGCACGCCGGTGCGCGGATTGCGCGCGATCACGAGACCGGCGGTGATGTACGGGCCGTTGTCGTGTTCGCTGTGCGTGGGAATGGGCAGCAGCGCGTGGAGATCGATGCCGCTCGTATGCACCACCTGCTGACAGGGCGCGTCTTCACGTTGAATCAGTTTCGATGCGAGCGGCGCCGCGGCCGCAGCGGAAAAACGCGCGAGCAACGCCGATTCATCGACGCCCATCGCCTCGGCGATCCACGCGCGCTTCGACATGAAGCCGCTCACGACGGGAATCCCATGTCCGTGCGGCTGCGTGAAAAACGCAGCTTGTTCGCCGTCGAGGCGCTTTGCAATGGCAGCGAGTTCGTGCTCGAGCGCGACGGGCTTGTCGATCGTCGCGACCCGGCCGGTTTTCCCGAGATGCGCGAGCCAGTCGCGCAGCGACAGCGAGCCGGTGTCGGCGTGATCTCGTGCCCAGGTGAATGAGGGATTGCCGTGCGTTGCGGCATCGCGTGTGTTCATCAGCGTCTCCATCTGTGCGCGCTACCGTAGCAAGCGCATTGGGATGAAGCGTAGCGAGATCGCGTCATAACATCTAATACTGTTTACTGATGCGACGAATCATTCGTCGTTATATCGGTGTTAGCCCGGATGACAGCGGTCTTACAGTTACGTATCAATAGACCGCTCACGCATGCCCGTACTGAAGGGCGCACTACCAAAAGGGGCCCTGCACCGTCGAGGAACGCAGGGTGATAATGTCACCGCGCCCCATTAGCATCGCTGATGCCCTGAGGGGAACATGGATCTCAAGCAAATCCAGTACTTCATCGCACTATTCGAGGACGGCTCGGTCACCCGTGCCGCGAAGCGGCTGAACATCGTGCAACCGGCCCTGAGCATGCAGATCGCCAAGCTCGAGGACGAACTGCATCAACAGCTGTTCGAGCGCGGCGCGCACGGCATGGCGCCGACCGCCGCGGGACGGCTGATGTACCGCCTGTTTTTACCGATCGTGCGTGACCTTGCCCACGCACGGCAGCAACTCGTGCAGCGCGATGAAGTGGTGACGGGGCATGTCGGCATCGGGCTGATCGCATCGGTGACGGAAAGCGTGCTCGCGGATTCGCTGTCGCGCTTTCACGCGCGTTACCCCGATGTCGAAGTCACCGTCGCCGATGGCTACAGCGCAACCTTCATCGACTGGGTGGCGGGCGGGCAGCTCGATGCCGCGCTCATCAACAAGCCGCGCGCGCGCTTGTCGCTCGACTCGCGCCCGCTGCTCGACGAAGAGATGGTGCTAGCCACCAGCGCCGCGCATGGCCCCGACTTGCCGCATGCAATCGAACTCGCGCAATTGCCCGAACTGGAACTCGTGCTGCCCACCAAACGTCATGGCCTGCGCGGCGTGCTCGACAGCGCCGCGCAACACGAGGACGTGCTGCTCGCGCCGCGCTTCGAGATCGACGTGCTTTCGACGATTCTCAAGCTCGTCGAGCACACGCGCTTTGCGACGATTTTGCCGCGCATCGTCGTCGAGCGCGCCGCGCGGCACGGCACGTTGCGCGCGTACCCGATTCTGGCGCCTCGCATCGTGCGGCACATCGTCTGCGTGAATCATCCGCGCCGCCCGTTGAGCGCGGCGGCGGAAGCACTGATCGGGATCATCGGCGAGGAGTTGCACCGCGCGTCGAGCCTGTCGGGCGACGAGCCATCACACACCATCAAGGAACGATCTTCATGAACGCACGACACTGGATTGCCGGCGAATGGACCGGCACGCCCGACATCGACAGCATCGATCCCGCGACGGGCGAGGCCATCGGCCGGTTCGCCGACGGCGGATCGAGCGAAGCCGATGCCGCCATCGCCGCCGCTCGCCACGCGTTCCATCGCACGACATGGGCGCAGGACGCGCGCTTGCGCCAGGACGTGCTGCTCGGCTGGGCTTCGGCGCTCGAAGCCGAACGCGACATGCTCGCGACGCTGCTCACGCGCGAAAACGGCAAGGCGATCGCGCAATCGCGCGGCGAGATTGCCGGCGCGATATCGGAGGTGCGCTATTACGCGGGGCTCGCGCGCCATATTGTCGGGCACGTGCTCGAACCGGAACCGGGCACGATATCGACGATGCTGCGCGAAGCGGCCGGCGTCGCGGCGATCATCGTGCCTTGGAATGCGCCCGCCGTGCTGCTCGTGCGCTCGCTCGCGCCCGCTCTCGCGGCCGGCTGCACGGCGATCGTCAAACCGGCGGCGCAAACGTCGCTGCTCACGGCAGCGATGTTGCGCTGCTTCGAACACACGGCGTTGCCTGAAGGCGCGGTGAACCTCGTCAACGAACGCGGATACGCGGCCAGCCAGCGGCTCGTCGATTCGCACGGCGTCGACGTGGTGAGCTTCACGGGATCAACAGCGACGGGCAAGAAGATCATGGCGGCCGCTGCCGACAGCATGAAGAAGCTGTCGCTCGAACTTGGCGGCAAGTCATGCTGCGTCGTCTTCGACGATGCCGATGTCGCGGCGATCGCGCCGCGTCTCGCGCGCGCCGCGACGATCATCTCCGGGCAGCAATGCACGGCGGCGCGCCGGGTGCTGGTTCATGCGTCGCGCGCTGCGCAAATGCGCGAGCACCTCGCGTCGGCGCTTGCGTCGCTGCGGGTCGGACCGGGCATCGATCCGGCGACGGATATCGGCGCGCTCATCGACGGCACGACGCGCGATGCGGTGGCACGGACGATCGAGCGCGCGTGCGGAACGGCCGAGCGTGTGCTGCTGCGAGGCACTTGCTCGGGGCACGCGTTTCTGTCGCCGACGCTCGTCGAGCATGACGATCCGAAGGCGTTCTTTTGCCAGGACGAGATATTTGGCCCGTTCGTCACGCTGGAAGTCTTTGAGAACGAAATGGAAGCGATCGAGAAAGCCAACGACACGGTCTTCGGTCTCTCGGCGAGCGTATGGACGCACGACGGAGCGCGCGCATTGCGCGTCGCGCGTGCGCTGCGCAACGGCACGGTCTGGATCAACGACCACAACAAGCTTTTCGCCGAAGCCGAAACGGGCGGGTATCGCCAAAGCGGACTGGGTCGGCTGCACGGCTACGATGCGCTGGCGGACTTCACCGAGTTGAAGCACATCTGCATGCCGGCCGGCGTGGCGGAAGGTATCGCGCCGTTGCGGTGAACGGCAGGGAGGCGAGTCAATGGATAGCGTGGATCTCGAAGTCCTGAAAAGCAGCGCGCGATGGCTGGCAGACGGGCATCGCGTGCTGCTGGTGACGGTGGTGAAGACATGGGGATCGTCGCCGCGTCCCGTGGGCGCGATGCTCGCGGTGCGCGCCGATGGGCAGGTGGTCGGGTCGGTGTCGGGCGGATGCATCGAAGACGATCTGATCGATCGCGTGCGGCAGCGAGGCATCGAACAGGAAAGTCCGCAGGTGCTGAAGTACGGCGTCAGCGCGCAGGAGGCGCATCGCTTCGGCCTGCCTTGCGGCGGCACCATTCAGCTCGTGCTGGAGCCGTTGACGCTCGCGAGCGGTATCGCCGGGCTGTGTGCAGCGGTGGAGGCAGGCAGGCTCGTCGCGCGCACGCTCGACATGGCGACGGGGGCTGCGCGCCTCGAACCCGCGCAGGCGACGGACGGCCTTCTGTTCGACGGGACGACGCTGCTGAGCATCCATGGGCCCCGTTACCGGATGCTGGTGATCGGCGCGGGACAGTTGTCGCGCTACTTGTGCCATATCGCAGTGGGGCTCGATTATCAGGTGACGGTATGCGATCCGCGCGAGGAATATACGGACGAGTGGAACGTGCCCGGCACGACCGTCGTTCGCGCCATGCCCGACGACACCGTGATGGACATGAAGCTCGACGAACGCTCTGCGGTGATCGCGCTGACGCACGATCCGAAGCTCGACGATCTCGCGCTGATGGAAGCGCTGAAAACGCCTGCGTTCTACGTGGGTGCGCTCGGTTCGCGTCGCAATAACGGGGCGCGGCGCAAGCGCTTGAAGGAGTTCGATCTCAGCGATGAAGAACTCGCGCGCCTGCACGGACCGGTGGGCATCTACATCGGCAGCCGGACGCCGCCGGAGATCGCCCTGTCGATACTGGCCGAATTGACGGCCGCGAAAAACGGCGTGTCGTTGCCGGAACTGCTGCGGGTCGAAGGCGCCAAGGCGGTCCGGGAGATGGCGGGCAACGCGGTGGGCTGTGACGCCTTGTAAGCGGAACCGATTTCACCACAGGCGCCGCAAGGCGAGCGGTCCATCGCTCAACTGCTGGCGCAGGAAATCCACCGCCACGCGCACCTTCGCCGTGGACGGCCTGCGCTGAGTCCCGTCGAGGTAAGTCAGTCGTTGTCGGCGTCGGGGGCTCCGGTATCGAATCCGGCGGCCTCGCGCAGCGCTTGCAGCATCGCCCGCGCACCCGGTGAGAGCCTGTCCCCGCGCCGTGTGACGATGCCCGCCGGCCCGAGCTTCAGATCGAGCTCGAACGGCAGCGGTTCGAGCGCGCCGGCAATGCAATACGGCCGCACCGGCTCGCGCGCAAGCGGCGCGATCATATCGCTGATCTGCAGCAGACTCGTGATGACAGGCAGCGATGAGCTCTCGACCACATCCGTTGGCAACGCGAGCTGCCGTTCGAGAAAAAGTTGGGTGAACTGATTACGCATCACGTTGCCCTTCGGCGGCAGGATCCACGTTTGCGGCGCCAGTTCGTTCCAACTGAGAGCCTTACGCCTGGCGAGCGGATGGCCAACGCGCGCGAACAGCGCGTGCTGCGCTTCTGCGAGCGGGGCGTAGCGCAGTTCCGCCAGATCGTCCGGATTGCGGATTCGCGCGACGATCATATCCAGCTTGCCTTCCTGCAAACGCTGCACCAGCACCTCGCTGAACTCCATCTCGATGTTGACGCGAATCTGCGGAAAGCGCTTCTTGAGTAGCGCCACGGCCTGCGGCACGAGGTTGGTGGCCGCCGTGACCTCGGTGCCGATCATCGCCTGCCCGGTCAGCCCGGCTTTGAGCGCGGACACTTCGTCGTACGCGTGCTGCAGCTCCGCCAGCACGCTGCGCGCATGGCGGATCAGCACCTCGCCGTACCAGGTCGGCTCGACACCGCGCGGATGGCGTTCGAACAATGGCACACCCATCGTCTCTTCCAGTTCCCGCAGCAACTTGGTCGCCCCCGGTTGGGTCATGTGCGCGGCGTCCGCCGCGCGCAATACCGAGCGATGGGTGTCGAGCTGGACGATCAGGGCCAATTGGCGCGTCTTCAGGCGCGTGGGGTCGAAGCGGCCCGGCGCGATGGCCCCCGCGCCGGTGTCCGGATGAAATCCCGAGGTCACGATATCGCCTCCACCTATTCCGTACCGATATAGATCTCGCGTTATTTTTCATTATAAAAGCATATCGAACAATCCTACTATGCAGCAGTCGGCCTGCATTTCAAGGCGGGCGGTTTCCCATCACGGGCATTTGGACCGGCTGCATCCAGCATCCGCGCATGCAGCCGCACAGGAGGCGAAGAGGTAATGAACATTCGTACTGCAGACATCCCGCCGGAAGGCATCACCACCGACGAATTCCTCGGCCGCGTCGCCAAGGTCCGCAGCGCGCTCGACAAGACGGGCCTGGTCGGCCTGCTTGCATTCGGCGATTGCTGGCGTGGCGCGAACATCGGCTACTTCACCGAGTTCCGCCCGCTCGACGGCGTATCGGACATTGCCAATGCGATCCTGCTGCTGCCGGTGGACGGCGACCCGGTGCTGTTCGTGTCGGATCAATGCTTCGACTACGCGACCAGCGTGACCGCCTTCGAGGTGCGCAGTCTGCGTGAAGTCACGCAACAGGTGCAGGCCTTTTCTGCGCGGCACCGCAGCGGCACGGTCGGCCTCGCTGGCGCCGCCTATATCCCCGCTGACCTGTTGCAGCGCCTGAACGCCGGTCTCGGCGAACTGAAGCTCGAACCGACGATGGTGCTGGCCGAAATCAAGGCGATCAAGAGCGAGCCCGAGGTCGCGCTGATGCGCAAAGCCGCGGCCTTGACCGATTCGGCGATGGCAGCGATTCGCGACGCGCTCGCCGACGGCCGTCCCTACACCGAGCGCGAACTCGCTTTAATCGCCGACCGCGCGATGCTCGCGGGAGGCGCGGACCGGACCGCGTTCGATTCGATGGTGCAATCCGGTCCGCGCTCGGCGTACAACCTGGCGCGCCCCACCGACCGCATCCTGCAACCGGGCGACCTCATCATGACCGACATCGGTGCGCGTTATCGTGGATACGTGGCCGATGGCGGACGCGGTTTTACCTACGGATCGGCGAATCCCGAGAAGATGGCGATCGTCGCCGCAGCGGCGCGCGCGGTCGAAGCGGGGCTGGCCGCCGCGCGTCCCGGCATGGCGGCCATGGAGTTGAACGCGGTGATCCAGCAGGCGCTGGTGAAGTCGAACTACGAGCAATACTCGAGCGAAGCGCGCGGCCATGGCACCGGTCACGGCACCGGCATGGACCCGGAAGAAGAAGCGCCGTGGATCGGGCCGGGCAACAGGACCGTGCTGCAGGAAAACATGGTCTTTACGCTGAAGGCGACGATCACGGTGCCGAACGTCGGCGGCCTGCGCACGGAACGTATCGTGCGGTTGACCTCGGGTGGCGTCGAAACGCTCGACCATTTCCCGATGGAACTGCACTGGTGAGCACAGTGAACTGATCGTAGCGTGCGGGCGGCCCCGCGCCGCCGACACGCAGCAGTTCAAAACATAGATTCCCAGAGAAGGGAGGAGACGTGAAAACATCGCCCATTTCATCCGGCAACGCGCCGGTTATCAGCCGGTCGGCCGTCAACCGTGTGCTGGTCGCCTCGGTAGTCGGGACCGCCATCGAGTGGTACGACTTTTTTCTCTATGCCACCGCTTCGGCGCTGGTCTTCGCCAAGCTGTTCTTTCCCTCGTTCGATCCGATGGTCGGCACCATCGCGGCGTTCGGAAGCTTTGCGGTCGGCTATCTCGCCCGGCCCTTCGGCGCCGTGTTTTTCGGGCACTTCGGCGATCGCATCGGACGTAAGGCGACGCTCGTCGCGACGCTGACGATCATGGGCGTCGGCACCTTCGTGATCGGCCTGCTGCCGACTTACGCCTCGATCGGCGTCTGGGCGCCGATGCTGCTGGTCGCGATGCGCTTCCTGCAAGGGCTCGGCGTCGGCGGCGAATGGGGCGGCGCGGTGCTGATGGTGGTCGAAACGGCACCGGCCAGAAAACGCGGTTTCTTCGGCGCGTTCCCGCAATTGGGCGTGCCGCTCGGATTGATGCTCTCGACCGCCGTGTTCAAAGCCGTCTCGAGTCTGCCGTCGGAGGCGTTCTATTCTTGGGGATGGCGCCTGCCGTTCCTGCTGAGCGTCGCGCTGATCGCGATCGGCCTGTTCATCCGCCTGCGCGTCATGGAGTCGCCGGTATTCGAACAGATCAAGGCGAGCAGGCAGGTCGTGAAAGCGCCGCTGATCGAATTGCTGCGCCGGCATCCGAAAGACCTCGTGCTGACGATCGGCACGCGCTTCGCGGTCGACATCACCTTCAACGTGATCAACGTGTTCGTGCTGGTGTACGGAACGACGCGGCTCGGCTTGTCGCGCGGACTGCTGCTGAACGCCATCATTGTGGGCTGCATGGTTGCGCTGTTCACGCTGCCGCTGTTCGGCAAGCTGTCGGACGCTATTGGACGCCGGACCGTCTTCATGCTCGGCGCGGTATTCGTGGCAATCTATGGATTCGCGTTCTTCCCGTTGCTCGAGACACGCAATCCGACTTTGATTTTCGTGGCGTACGTCTGCGGCATCGCGTTGAGCCAGGCGTCGGTGTACGGCGTGCAATCGACGTGGTTCGCGGAACTGTTCGGGACCCGGGTGCGTTATACAGGTGCTTCGCTGCCGTATCAGATCGCCGGCATCATCACGTCGGGACCGACGCCATTGATCGCCACCTATCTGTTCGCGACGTTTGGCCAGACGTTGCCCATTTCGATCTATATCGCGGCGACAGGATTGCTGAGCCTGGTGTGCGCGTTTTTCCTCGCAGAGACTTTCAAGCGCGATCTGTCCGCGGAGCCGGGAGATGAGGCGGCCGCGGCGCCGGGCGCGCGAGCGTCCGCACACTCGCCGCATCCTCTGGCGCGGTGAGTGCAAATCGATCCGGTTGCTGTGCCGTCCAGGACCTGGTCATTTTCGGTGCTGGAGCGGCAGCCCGGCGAGGGGCGGGCGAACTCGCTAACGTGGGTGGAATGATCTTCGGTTTTGGGCACTTTGATGCCGTCGCCCCGTGAGGGCCCACCTTCGTGCCTTCAACTCTTACCTCTCAGGGGTGGGAGGCGCTCATTCCATTCCTCCGTTCCTCAAGTGGTTGTGTCGCAACTCCACTTTGGCACATTGATGCCGTTCGGTTCTGGAGGCCCTCAATCATGCCCACCTCCCCGAAGGGAGGGCGAGCTGCCAGTGAGGCGGATTCTGAGAGCCGAGGTACAGAAAAAGCACCGCGAAAAACGAAGCGTACTCGGCAGTATTGCCGTGAGCGCGAACCAGTTTGGTTAGCATTCGATCAGGCTCGGGGGCATAGCCGCTCAGTAGGCCGACACGAGATCGCACGACTGTAATGGTGAGTCCAAGTACGAACAGGAGCAGACCGAGGACACCGGTGCAGGCCAGCGCGATAGTGTTCATTCCATACTCCTTGCTTGACAGTCGAAATCAGCGATTCAGGGACGCCCTGCGGGCGACGGTGTGTCGCGGTGTGGACGCTCTTCGGTGCTTTCTTGGGGAGGAGGCGGCACCCGAAAATATATCTCCCGACCGATACGGCGCGATACGCGTATCGACCGCCGTTCGCACGGCGTCATCGGGACGTTTGAGACCAGCTCAGCGACAGAAAGCTCGCGCGAACCTCGGGCGAGCGCTTGTGGATGCTGCGAGGCGGCGAAGTTTCCGCCCTGTCGGGAGGCGGTTAAAGTGTGACGGGGGGACATCAGGCGCTTCCCGCGCCGAAGGTCGGGCTCACCCGAACGTGAACGCGTAAGCCACCACGCCACGGTCGAGAAACGTGATTTCGAAGGTGCGTTCGCTGCTGCCGTTGGCCTGCCTCACGAGCTGGTAAAGACGCTGCCCGGTGACCGTGCCGTTGCCATTCACATCGATGTCCGTGCCGCGGTCGGCGCCCGGTGCCTTGCCGTCGATCAGCACGCGAAAGCGCACGGGCTGGCCGTCGCCGCCGGGCCCCAGCACCATATGCAAGTCACGGCCACGGAAGCGATAAACAATGCGTCCGTCAGGGCTGTCAAGCCGCGCAGTGTCGTCGCCCACCAACCAGCGCCCGTCGAGCGACCACTGGTTGACCTTCAGGGTCTGGGCCGCGTGATACGTGGCAGTCGCGTCCTGCGCCACCGGCCCACCGGCGAAGTTCTGTGCGCGTGCGTAGCCCACGTAGGTTTCCGGAGAGCGATTGGCATCGCCCGAGCCAGCGGCGGCCTGCACGCCGCGCGCGATCGGTTGCACGTAGCCGTCAGGCAGATCCTTCTGGCCGGCTTCGGCGAGTAGCCGGCGGATCACGTCCTCGCTTTGCTTGTAGTCGCCCTCGCCGAAACGGTGGTGACGAATATGCCCCTGCGGGTCGATGAAGTAATGCGCAGGCCAGTACTCATTGCTGAAGGCCTTCCAGATGGCGTAATCGTTGTCGAGTGCGACAGGGTAGTTCACGCCCAGGTCCTTCACGGCGTGGGCGACGTTGCCCGGATCCTTCTCGAACGCGAACTCGGGAGCGTGCACGCCGAGCACCACCAGGCCGTAATCCTTGTACTTGTCAGCCCAGGCACGCACGTACGGCAGAGAACGGATGCAGTTGATGCAGGAGTAGGTCCAGAAGTCGACCAGCACCACCTTGCCGCGCAGTGACTGCGGCGTCAGCGGTGGGCTGTTGAGCCACTGGGTGGCGCCATCGAGCGCGGGCAAATCGCCTTCCACCGGCAGCGTATCGCCGGCCTTCACGGCGATCTGCACGAGAGGCGCAGGACGCGCCGCGTCGATCAGCTTCTGTTCGATGCGACCCGTGCTGGCCAGCGACACGCGTGTCAGCAGCCCGGTATCCAGCCCCAGCGCGATCGTGGTCACACCCGCCAGCACGAGCACGCCCAAAGCGCGGCGCACCCAAACGCCTGCGCCCAGCGAGCGCTTCATCAAGGCGAAGACGCGTCCGCCAATCAGCAGCGCCAGCGCGAGCGAAGTCGCCGCGCCCGCCGCGTAAGTGAGGAGCAACAACGTTGTCTGCACGCTGGCGCCTTTGAGGGCCGCACCGGTGAGCAACAGGCCCAGGATCGGGCCCGCGCAGGGCGCCCATATCAGCCCCGTCGCCACGCCCAACGCAGCCGCCGAGAGTACCGAATCGTCCTCGCTGCCGGTGCGCTCGGTGAGCTTGTTGCCCAGCACCACGAACGGACGGGTGATCCATGCGGCGACGCGCTCCGAGAGCAAGGTCAGGCCAAGCACGGCGAGCACTGCGAGGGCGACAAAGCGGCCATACTGGTTGGCGCGGACGGCCCAGCCGCCGCCGACCGCGGCCAGCGTGGCGACCACGGCAAAGGTCAGCGCCATGCCCACCAGCATCGGCAGTCCATTGCGCGCGAACGGGCGATCTGCTCGCGAAAATACGAAAGGTAGCACCGGCAGGATGCACGGACTCAGGATTGTCAATGCACCGCCGAGGTAGGCAAGGATCAGTAATAGCATGGTGAGGACATCCGTGAAGGGTTGTGGTCATGTGCCGAGCTGAGTGGCACGCACCTGCGATTGACGCGATTTGAGAACCATCGTGGCTATCTGTGATGGGGCGCACCGACTGGCGACGTTGTCGGCCGTCGGCGCAAAGCCGACAGGTGCCCCATCGAGACGATCACCGGTCAGTTCGTCGACTTCGCCGCAGCCTCAATCACTCGCGCGACCGTGGCTGGCTGAGAGATAAAGACAGCGTGGCTTGCGCTCACCTCGGTCACCTTGGCACCCGAGCGCTGATACATCCAGCGCTGAAGCTGAGGGCTCACCATGTGATCCTGTGTAGTCAGGATGGCGTAGCTGGGCTTGCTTCGCCATGCCGCCACGGAGACCGGCGCGCCTAATGCTTTCTCGGCGAGTTGGTCCTGCGAGTCCGCCAGGAATTGCGCGTCCGAGGGCGAAACGTCGGCTGCGAAGTTCTCACGAAACTTCGCAGGCGGGAGGAAGAAATACTTATCCGGCGTCGCTCGCATCGCATCGTTGGGCGCGGCGAACTTTTGCAAAAGCTGACCGCTGGCTTCGCCGGCATCGGGTTGCAGTGCGGCCACATAGACGAGCGAGCTGACCTTCGGGTCCGCACCTGCCTCCGTGATTACGGAGCCGCCGTAGCTGTGACCGACCAGCACCACCGGGCCCTGCTGCTGATCAATGACGCGCCTGGCCGCATCGACGTCCTCGGCGAGGCCCGTGAGCGGTTCTTGCACGATCGCCACATGGTAACCATCCTTGACCAGGAGGTCGTGGACGGCCCGCCAGCCGGAACCATCCACCAGTGCGCCGTGGACAATGACAATATCTTTCGAGGCCGCCTTCGCCTCGGCGTGCGCCATCGTGGTGCCCAGGGCAATCAGGGCGGCAATGGCCAGTTTGTTTCGCAGTGCAGACATTTAAAGCTCCAAGGTTGTACTTAAGTGCCGTCGTTTCGCGCAATCGCGCTTGACGGACGAGGATTGATCGGTGATGGCTAACCGCGAATCACGGCAGCCTGTTCTTCATAGCCCTCCGTCGATCGGTTCGACCGACGGAGGGCTCGCAAGCATCTCGTCGACCCGAGCCATCAGGGCGCCGGCCATGCTCCCGTGCAGGTGTGCCTGGCGATCCTCTTCGCTCGCAAAGGCGTCGAAGACGCCGAACGTCGTCGGTGACAGTCTGAGGGCGAACCAGATCGGTGTGGTCGCCTCCCGATTCGTGAGTTCCAGGCCAGCGTCGAGGAAGTCTGCGACCGCCTGCTCCTTGCCCGGCTTGGCTTCAAGTCGTACCAATAGCGCTTTCTTGATCATCTTTGCTCTCCAGTTCCGCGTGATCCATTCACCCGGTGAGCCAAACTTTACAAATGGAGCGCCTGGGAGAATACTGTCTCAATCGACAATTTTGGTATCAATCCGGCCATGCGAATATATGTCCTCGCACTCGAGGGGGTGTTCGACACCGGCCTCACCACAGTGCTCGACGCCTTGACGACGGCCAACGAACTCGCGCGCGCGACGGGGATGGCAACACCGGGCTTCGATATCACCGTTGCAGGGATGCGGCCAGAGGTGCGCACCGCGCTTGGGCTGCAGGTTCCCGTCCGCGATATGAGAGATGCGCCCGCCCCGGACTGGGTCGTCGTACCCGCGCTCAACAGGACGACGACGGACCTGCTCGTGCCTTCGCTCGGCCGGGCCGACGTGATCGAAGCGCTAGGTGCATTGCGCTCGTGGCACCATGCCGGCGCCCGTATCGGAGCTGCCTGCACGGGTACCTTCGTGCTGGCCGAAAGCGGCTTGCTCGACGGGGGCGAAGCCACCACCACCTGGTGGCTCTCGCCGGTGTTCCGGCAACGTTACCCGCACGTTCACCTGGATGTGCATCGCATCGTCGTTCCCAGCGGTGACACAGTGACGGCAGGGGCCGCGCTGAGCCATCTCGACCTGGCGCTCTGGCTGATCCGCAACAACAGCCCGGAGCTTGCGGCGTTGGTGGGCAAGTACCTCGTATTCGATTCGCGACCCTCGCAGTCGGCCTTTGCGATCTCCGATCACCTGGCCCATTCGGACCCGCTCGTCGAGCGTTTCGACCGCTGGGTGCGCGAACACCTCGACACGGCCATCGCCCTTGACGACGTCGCGGACGCATTGGCTACGTCCACGCGAACGTTGGCGCGGCGTCTGAATGAAGTGCTCGGTAAAACGCCCGTCGAGTACATACAGGATCTGCGGGTCGAGCGCGCCGTTCATCTGCTGAAAACGAGCAAGGACAGCGTGGATCGCATCGCCGAGCAGGTCGGCTACGCAGACGGCGTCACATTGCGGACGCTACTTCGGCGGCGGATAGGTAAGGGGGTCCGTGAGTTGCGGGCGTCGTGAGTCTTATCGACTATTGGAGTATGCGGTGGCCGTGGGCGCGCCAGTACCACCAGCCTTTAGGAAATGGCTGATCGGCCGCCAGCCCGCTCACAGCAGCCCCATGGTCGAGCCCTTCAGTGTCGCCGCAGCGCGCGTGGAGCAGCCGAGCTTGCGAAACACGCTTTCGACATGGGTGCGCACCGTGCTCGGACTCAGCGCCAGTTCGCGCGCGATCTCCTTGTTGCTCGCACCGAGGCTGATCGCACGTAGCACGTCCGTTTCACGCGCCGACAGACTCGCCGCCTGCTGCCGCGAGCGGGTGGCGCCATGTGACGTAGGCCTGGAAACGATCAACGCGTCGACGACATCGCTATCGAATCGTCCTTGGTCCGCTTCCGCGCGTAACACCTTCTCTCCTTCGTCCGCCGGCATGGCGTCGCGCCAGGGCCGCAGGGAGCGCAGGGCGACCCACGCCACTGACGCGGCGAGAATACGCGCCTCGAGGGTCAACGCTTCGCCGCTCACGCCTCGAAAATACCCTGAGCCGTCGAGCCGTTCGTATGCGTACGATGCAAGCTCGGCGACCTGCGCGAGCGCCCCGGTCTGCTTGCCCGCGCGCGCGGTCCAATACGGGACGAGCCGTACCTTTTCCCACGCGGATGCGGATAGACGTCCCGCCGATTGCCACAGCGCATTGGGCACTGCCGCGCGCCCTATGCCGTGAATCAGGCCTGCGCAGTAGAGGCGGTCCTGTGCCGCTGCGTCGAGCGCGAGCCGTTCGCAGCACGTGGCGGCCGTCGCCGCGACTGCGCGCGAGAATCCCGTCATCCACGGCAGCTTGAGATCGATGACGTCGGCGATGAGTTCGGCCGACGTCGTCTGGCGCATCTGCGGCGTCATCAGCTCGTTGTCGGCCCGAGCCGCTTCGGTATGCTCCAGAGCATCCAGCCATTGCGACGCCTGCGCGATGACGATCATCGCCAAACGCTGCGGATAGCGCGCGTTGGCCTGGTGGGCGATCGATTTGAGCGCACGCTCGAGTCCGTAGACACGGCTGAATATTTCCAGGTCGCCTGCCAGCCACACCACGAATACGGCATCCGGCACCGCGGCGCCGGCCAACCGGTCTGGCATGCCGCTGCCGTCCCACTTCTCGAAGATGTGCCGCAGGGGGGCCTCGGTCTCACGCTCAAGTCCCATGATCCGCGCGACTTCGCTGGACACCTCGCAATGGATCTGAGTCAGGGGCGTCAGAGCGACACTCACCCCGCCGAGCGCTTCAAGCGGTCCTGCCCAGTCGGGTCGCAGCGCCAGCATGGCCTCTCGCCCCGCGACATCGTCGCCGAGCACATCGGTGAATCCCGACGCATTCGCGGTGCAACCGGACCAGCGCAACAGCGAAGCCTCCACCGCCGCGGTGCGGCTGGATTCGTCGAGACCGGACGCGTGGGCCAGCCGGGCCGCGAGCCACGCCGTGCGCGACGAGTGGTCGGTCGGCTGGCCCATGCTGAGGTCACCGATAAAGGCAAGCGCCTTGACCGCGTCGAAAACACGAATTGCGAAACCGTCGTCGTTCATCCCTGGCGATGCCCCCTCGGACTCGGGCCTAAATGGCGTCCATCCATGATGGGCACGATGCCCACCGCCGGCTTGCGGCGGGGTCGGTCATTTGACCGATACCGTCCGGACAGGCTGCTCGCGATACTGGTGGCTCACTCTACACCCTTGAGGAACAGCCCATCATGAACCGTCATTTGAAGAGATATCTCGCTTCGGCGCTATTGCTCGGGAGCGCATTCTCATTGAACGCCGCCCATGCCGCTCCGCCGCAGGATATGAAAGGAACGAGTGTCGTCCTGGTTCACGGAGCTTTCGCTGACGGATCGAGTTGGGACAAGGTGATTCCGTTGCTCGAAGCGCGCGGTCTTCATGTGGTCGCGGTTCAGAACCCGCTCAGCTCGCTTGCGGATGACACGGCAGTCACCGAGCGCGCAATCGACCAGCAAACCGGTCCGGTCGTGCTCGTCGGCCATTCGTGGGGCGGCGCCGTAATCACCCAGGCCGGCAACGACGACAAGGTCAAAGCACTCGTGTACGTCGCCGCTCTCGTCCCGGATAGCGGCGAATCGGTCAACGACTTGTTCAAAGGCAAGCCGGCGACGCCCGGGGCGGGCGAGTTCAAGAAAGACTCCGCGAATTTCCTGACGTTGTCCACCAAAGGCGTGGTGAACGATTTCGCCCAGGATCTGCCGCCGGCGCAAGCGCGCATCCTCGCCGCGACCCAGGGCCCCTGGTTCGCGGGCGCCCTGGACGACAAGGTGGGGACTGCAGCGTGGCACACGAAGCCGTCATGGTACCTGGTCGCCAACCAGGATCGGATGATCGATCCGCACGCCGAAGAAGCGATGGCCAAACAGATCGGCGCAACGACGACGCATGTCAACTCGAGTCACGTCCCGATGTTGAGTCAGCCGAAGGCGGTTGCCGACGCGATCATCGCAGCGGCAAGCAAAGTCAACTAACAGCGGCGGCGAACATGCAGCCGTGGGAGTTGCGCAACCATGCACAGCAGATCCTCCTGGCCATCGCAAAGGATTTGCGAACTCCGCGGAGCCGGGAAGCGCAGTTTCGCGCGCACCGCCGCGGCCACGAGCGAAATCATTGCGACCCGCGATAGAACGCTGGAAGGTTTCGGCGCTGACGCGCTCATCAAGGTTGACGGCCGCGACGCCGCGAGGCTTCGCCGGTCTCAGCATGTCCACCTCTGCGTCGAACCGGGCGAGCACGTCGTAGCCGTGGCCCCGACGTTCCGTCGCCCCGACGTTCCGTCGCCAGAGCCACCCGCACATCAAATGGGTACCAGTGACAGTGACTGAGCCTTTACCGGCAGTGCCGGCAAGCCCATCGCCGGGCACTGCGACGGGCGGCCAACATGGTGGCATTTTCGAGAGATTAAGGCCCCTTGCGGCGCTTCATTCATATGAACGGCCGATGCTGGCTTGAGATATCCTCTTTTGAGTGAGCCATGAAACATCTAAGTAAGACGTTTTTCGCTTCGGTTCTCGTGCCGGCGCGGGGCGGATGAAAACCCCGAGTGGAAGAGGATACGATTCGCCGGATGTCACGGGTAGTGGCGTCGGTGCGGCGGGCACTAGCCCTTCGACGCGATCTTCCAAGCGCAAGGCCAATGGTCTGAATATGGGTACCCGTGACGGCGCGAACAGCGACGTCAACAGACCACGGAACGGCCCAAGGCAAGACGGCCAGTAGCCAGCCGGTTGCCCGCGGCGTCATTCGCCGCGGCCGTGATCGTCGTTACGCACTGCAGCATCGAGTGCGGCATCGCTCTGTGCTTCACCATCACGGATAACTGCCGATCTCTACCTGCTAGCGCACGCTCGAAGCTTGCCGAACGCAGACAGGCGAGCCCACCGTCTTACAGTCGTCGTACGAGGCTCTCAGTTCGCCGTTGACGCGCGAGCCGGTAGTCGCGATCGAGCAGCTGCGCATGACGAAGATCGGTGTTGAATGCCGAAGTGGCAGCAGCCGAGGATGCGAGAGGCAACTTTAGCGACGCCGTTCAATGCCCTGTGCAAGAGCGGTGGGGCGCGCACGGAAGCTGACGAAAAGCCGGACTCCGTTCGCATTATCGTTTCCGTGGTCGGTACTCGATAGTTCAGTCTCGGCGCCTGGCGGCCGTAGGGCGCAGATCACTCTGAGATTTGGAACGTCGTTTGCTCAGATGTCTCCGTCGGCGGTGGCACACTGCGCTTGCGCTTCGAAAGCCTCAAGTGCATGGATCAATTTTCTGTCGTGGACCCGATCGTTGATGAGCACCGTTGCACCGCAGACTGTTACGCGCGAAGCGCGTGATCGACGGCACCGGTAGAGCAGAGACGGTAGAAATGCAAAAGAACATGGTGTGGGCCGACAACGCGAAGTCCGTTGTCGCAGCCAAACGCCCCCACGTAACAGCGCTGATCGCGCTGGCGCTGGCGGTGTCGTCCGCATTGAGCGGCTGTAGCTCGTTGTACTCGGAAGGCGCGGTCGCGGGCGCCGGTATCGCGGGTGCCGCGGTCGCGGGCAAGGTCACGAGCAATGCGGCGGTCGCGACCGGTATCGGTCTTGGCGCGGTCGCCGCCGCGCGCGCCGGCGTGCAGTACTCGGAGCGCGTGGTCCACACGAATACGCAGAACAGCATCGCGCAGGCGGCTGGTCCGCTCGAGGTCGGCGCGGTCGCTCCCTGGAGCATCACCCACTCTTTCCCGATCGAAGACGACGAGCACGGCCGCGTGACCGTCAGCCGCCTGATCAGCACCGGCGCGCTCGATTGCAAGGAAATCGTCTTTTCCGTCGATCAGAACGCAACGCGCGACAAGCCCGCGAGCAGCGCGTTTTACATCGCATCGGTTTGCCGCGACGGTAAGGATTGGCGTTGGGCATCGGCCGAACCCGCCACCGAGCGCTGGGGTGCGCTGCAATGATATTGCGTTCGCCTGGCGTTCCGATGGGTGATCGGCTACGGCTCATCGCGGCCGGCGCCCTATGCGTCGGCGCGAGCCTGCTGGCGAGCGGCTGCGCGTCGATCGGCGCCGCGAGCGGCGCGGCGGCGGGTGTCGCTTCGGGCATCGTGACGAGCAATCCGGCCGTCGCGCTCGGCGTCGGCGTGGCGGTGCAGGCCGCCACCGACGAAGCGGTCGCGCGCTACATGCGCAGCATGCACAAGGATCAGCAGGATCTGATGGCGGCGCTGGTCGGGACGATGGCGGTCGGCGAAACGAAACCGTGGTCGGTCAAGCACACGTTGCCGATCGAAAACGGTCACGGCCAGGTGCGCGTGACGCGCGCGGTCAACTCGGCGCTCGCGCTGTGCAAAGACTTCGTGTTCTCGGTGCAGGACGGCGACGGCCCAAACGCGCCCGAGAGGTGGTTCACGGCGAGCGCGTGCCAGCAGGACAAGGGCTGGAAGTGGGCGACGGCCGAGCCGGCGGTCGCACGCTGGGGCAACCTGCAATAAAAAAAGCGGCGAGTGTTTCTCGTTGCTTCTTGCCTCCGTCATTAACGACGGAAGGCCCCATCGTAAGCAGTTCCTGGAGGACGCAGTCCACCTTGCGCGCGCAGGGCAGCCCCCGATGACCACGATGCAGTCCTGATGGGGCTGCATCGTTGAGCACAGCCCCGCGTGATAGATCGCACGCTAGCAGGAGTGATTTAACGTCGCTCTGTACATCGCAGAAGCGGCGGCGCCTTCCAATCAATGGTCACGCTAGAGCACACGGGTCGACAGCTCCCGCTAAGCCGAAGCGGGTGTGGATCGACGCTACCTTGCGGCGAACACCGAGACCCCGCCATTGACGAATCCATTTGCGGCGCAACTCGGGCATCCTGCTGGCGATGTCGCCGAAGAGTAGGGAACGAAAATCAGCCCTGTCGCCGGGTCGACTGCAACCGAATGCGCATTGTTACCAGTGTTCAGGCGAGTGACAACGCTGCGGGAACCGGCGTCGACAATGGTTAGTACCGGCGTACACGGCGATGCGGCCGAGCAGGCGCCATTCGTCGAGGCATTGCCGGAAGAAGTCCAACGGCTTGCCGCGTTGTAGTAGCGATTGGTGGACACATCGTATTCAAGCTGATCACCTCCACCCGCGTTGAGGGACGCCAGGAGCGCGCCGTTTGAACGATCGATAATCTGCATGAGCAACGGCGCGCCAGTCGTCCCTTCTCGGCAACCGACCGCAATATCGTTCCCAGGCCCGAGCGCCAACCCAGTAGGATCGCAGTTACCTTCCCCATACATCGCGACGCCCGCAAGGGTTGTATAGTTCTGCGTGCCGCCGTTTGGTATTGCGCGAACAGACACTCCCGGCAGTTTTACGAGTTCACCATGAGGATTCGTCGTGCTGCCGTCTACGTTCACGTAGAAGTTGTCGCTCGTGGCGTCGTACCGGCAGGCTTCGAGTCCGGCAGTGGGTTTACCCGCGTTGTCAGTGAATGTGACCTTTGCCACGACGGTCTGAGTTGCCGTGTTGATGAATGTCGCGAAGGGCGGGTTCTCTTCCGGACTCGAGATCATGAAGATGCCATGGGTCGAATCGAGACAACCTTCATCTGCGCGCACGCCGGTTGTGCTGACCACTATCTTGCTTATCACTGCCCCTGCTGCAGGGTCGACGATCTTCACAGAATTCACGTCCCCCGCATAGATGAGGCTGCCGACAGGCGTCGCGCCGTCCGGACCGGCCTGCGAATTTGGACCGGGTCCAAGTCCCGTAAACGCGAGCGGACCGCTCCCCTGGATTGCCTTGACGAACGACTTCGACGGAATGTCGATCTGATCCAGCGAAGCGTTATTTCTGTCGGTAAAAAAGTAATGGCTACCGGAAACGACGCCGATATCAAAGGAAAAGTTGACGCCGGTCTTGATGTTCGGCACGGCAATGTCCGATACATAATGCGGCCCGCTTGTAAGGTTGTCCCCGCCGCCACAGCCCGCAATAACGACCGCCACCGACGCAACCGCCATTGCACTTGCCCAAATGTACCTTCGCATCGCCCACCTCCTCTGATCGTTGAAATATGTCGAGCTTCGTCAATGCGTCCGCAACAGTGGAATCCGCCGCTACAGCATACGCTTTCCATTAAGTAGTCGTCCGTATCGTATTCACCAGGTATCAGACGTGATTTGCTTCAGTTTTTCATAAGGTTTCCGTGGAGCGTTGCCGCTGCCGCTGCCCTGAACAAGGCGACTCCGCAAATGCAGAGCGGAACTTTTAGCCATTCAATGTCGCGAAGTTCGCCATACCACCATGCTCGGGCTTCGCGCCAAAACCAGCTGACAAAAGGGCCCGTCGCGGCGAGATGCAATCGGTTAGCACCGGTTTGCACGCCTCCATGAAAGCGCGTTCATTTGCGAGCCGTGAATACGTCGCTCAGCCAACTGCAGACTGATCAGACGCGCGCCGTCCGGCGGGCCACGATAGTCGAGTGTGAGGCATCAGGGCTGATGCTCCTTCTTCACGCGTGGTTGCATGCAGCAAACCGCGGCGCTGGAAGCGCGAGGCAGGACTACGCTTCTTTTGTGTCAAAGATCAGAAGATCTACACCTGCCTGCGCGAAGTTGCCGAGATCTGCCGCAGTCGCCTGGCCTTTCAGGCCCGGTAGTGTCTTCGCCAGTGGCACATGGTCGACGCGTAGTTGTCATCGAACGCCTTGGCATCCGTTCGCTTCTTGTAAAGTGCGGCAAGCTGGGCCATGATTTCGTCTCCTGAAGCCGACCTTGAAAGGGTGGTTTCTTCTCCAGCCGGCGCGGATCCGTAACACCGTCTGCGGTTGAGCCGATGGGCAGCTCGTTGAGTCTATGACACCTCCGCGAGAGTTCAAGCCCGTTCGGAGTGCTGCGCTCACGCAGTGCGCGAGCGCGTCCCACGCGAGCGGCGGCAACGCAACACCACATTCCCCCTCATACTCGACGACAACTTAATTGCTGGCAACGATGATTGCCCCCGCCGTGCACATGAAGGCGGTCACAGACGGCGAGTTCGAGCGCGTCGTTGTCGACGCCACCGCGCGTATCGAGCGGGAAGGTGCCTCACTGGCAGACCTGGTACGGTCCCATGTCGAGATGGAAGTGTGTCCGATGCAGCGCGCGCCATAGCGACGGGGAGCCGACCAGCGAAACCCATCAGGGACAGCGGCGAAGCCGCAACCAAAGTCCGAATGTGCGGTTGCAATCTACCTTCGAGTCATCACGAATTGAATGCTTGGCAAACCGGGGGCGTCCATGTACGGTCATTGGGCCGTTGGTCGGTCAAGGGCCGCTATGGATTGCTCTGCGGTCGTAGCCTCCAGTTACTTCGAACGTCAGCTTTTCGCTTGCGCGATGCAGCACTCGATCCTATTCGTACGGGGTCTCGCGCGCACAGTTAGTGACTCTATGTCACTTAACTAATTCCACCAGTGTCATTTTGTTTTTCTCGCACGTATCCAGAATGCCGTTCATCGAGACGGACAAGAGCAATTCAGATAGCGCGTCGCGTGGAAATCGAGCTGCGACGCTTCCGCTGATGCATATACCGAGGAACAACAATGACCATACAACTGAATCGACGCAAGCTGCTAAAAGGCGCCTCGGGGCTGGTTGCCTC
Source organism: Paraburkholderia sp. BR10954 (assembly GCF_040965775.1). NCBI lineage: Bacteria > Pseudomonadati > Pseudomonadota > Betaproteobacteria > Burkholderiales > Burkholderiaceae > Paraburkholderia > Paraburkholderia sp. BR10954. The sequence goes on along the minus strand of NZ_JBFRCK010000008.1, from coordinate 218,309 downwards.
AGCAACACTCGGCTCGTTTGCGATCCCGAATGTGGGCGCGGCTTCGTCCCCCGAACCACGAAATCCGGGGGTAACCCGCCTCCCGGATTCCGCCTCGATCGACCAGCGCCTCCGGCACGCGGTTGCGGATGACACCGTCGCATCCGTCGTCGCGATGGGGGCGACGCGTCACGGAGTCGTTTATGAGGGCGCCTTCGGCCCTGCCAATGCCACGACCGGAGAAGCCATCAGCCCCGATACTATCTTCTGGCTGCTATCGATGACGAAGGCGATCACCGCAACAGCCTGCTTGCAACTGCTCGAACAGGGCAAGCTGAAGCTGGATCAGCCTGCGGGCGAGATCCTGCCGCAACTCAAGTCGCCGCAAGTCCTCGACGGATTCGATGCCTCGGGTCAGCCGAAACTGCGCCCGGCGCGCAATGCGGTCACGGTGCGTCATCTGTTGACGCACACGTCGGGATACACGTACAGCATCTGGAGCGACCAGATTAGCCAGTACGAGAAGGTCACCGGCATGCCGGATATCGGCTATTCGCTCAACGGCGCCTTTTCCGCACCGCTCGAATTCGAGCCTGGCGAACGCTGGCAATACGGCATCAGCATGGACTGGGTTGGCAAGCTGGTGGAGGCCGTGACAGACCAATCGCTCGAAGTGTATTTCCGCGAACACATTTTCGAGCCGCTAGGCATGCGCAATACGGGCTTTCTGATCAGCAGTGCCCGGAAAAAACGTGTCGCGACCATGCACAGGCGGCAGGCTGATGGCTCCCTCACACCCGAGGCGTTCGAGACCAACCAGCGCCCCGAATTCTTCATGGGTGGCGGCGGACTGTTCAGCACACCGCGCGACTACATGACGTTCCTGACGATGCTGCTCAACGAAGGAACATACCGCGGAGAGCGAATCCTGAACTCCGATACCGTAAAGACGATGTTCCGCAATCACATCGGCGATCTGCGGGTTCAGGAAATGAAGACGGCACAGCCGTCATGGTCGAACAGCTTCGATCAATTCCCAGGCGCCGTGCACAAATGGGGGCTGTCATTCGACATCAATACCGAACCGGGCCCGCACGGACGCAGTGCAGGCAGCGCTAGTTGGGCCGGTCTCCTCAACACGTATTTCTGGATTGATCCGGTCCGGCGCGTGGCCGGCTCCCTATTTACCCAGATGCTGCCGTTCTACGACGCACGCGTCGTGGATCTCTATGGCCAGTTCGAGCAGTCGTTCTACGACCGTCTGCCGCGCGCCTAAGCACATCACTGTACCCACACCTTATAAGGAGCAGGAACATGTATGCAATCACTGGGATCACCGGGAAGGTCGGTGGCGCCTTGGCCCGGGAACTCTATGCGGCAGGCCAACCGGTTCGCGGTGTCGTGCGCGATACGGCACGCGCCAGTTCATGGGCTTCGCTCGGATGCCAGTTGGTGACGGCACGTTTGGAAGACGCTGCTGCGCTAGCGGCAGCGTTTGAGGGTACAGACGGTGTGTTCATTCTGCCGCCGTCCGAGTTCGATCCCACGCCCGATTTTTCCGAAGCCCGTGCAGTAATCGATGCGGTATCCAAAGCAATCCGCATGGCCCGACCCAAAAAGGTGGTCTGTCTGTCGACCATTGGCGCAGAGGCCAGAGAAAGCAATCTGCTGACGCAACGTACGTTGATGGAGCGCGCGCTCAGCGACCTGCCGATACCCGTGGCCTTTCTGCGTCCGGGCTGGTTCATGGAAAACGCCGCCTGGGATGTTGCATCGGCACGCGACGGTGGCGTGATCCAGAGCTATCTGCATCCGCTCGACAAACCGGTGGCGATGGTCGCGACGGCCGACGTGGGCCGGGTTGCGGCTGGGCTGCTTCAGGAAACGTGGAGCGGCGTGCGCGTCGTCGAGCTCGAAGGCCCGACGCGGATTAGCCCCAACGACCTCGCACACACCTTCGCACGCGTGCTGGGTCACCCGGTGCACGCTGAAGTCGTTAATCGCGAGAGCTGGGAAACGCTCTTTCGTTCGCAAGGGATGCAACACCCGTTGCCGCGCATGCGTATGCTCGACGGTTTCAACGAAGGCTGGATCGAGTTCGAGGGAAAGCCGGAAGAAGTCCTCCGCGGCCGGATCGATCTGGAAAGCGTGCTCGACGCGCTCGTCACCGGCGCTGCGTAATAACAACTCGAAGACCGGATCGTGGCGAGTCTCCCCGCCACCATCGTCTATTGATAAGGGATATCGAAAATGGAATACAGCACACTCGGCCGGTCTGGCCTGCGCATTTCGCGGCTGAGCCTCGGTGCGATGACATTCGGCGCTGGCTCGGGCATCTGGGGTGCCATTGCCGGCCTGGAGTGCGATCAGGCAACCCGGCTCGTCGAACTGGCCGTCGAGCTCGGCGTCAACCTGATCGATACTGCGGATGCCTATTCACAGGGACACTCCGAAGAAGTCGTCGGCCAGGTACTCGATACGCTGGGTCTGGACGAAAGCCGGATGCTTGTCGCGACCAAAGTGCGCTTGCGCACGGGGCCGGGTCACAACGACGTCGGACTCGGCCGCTCGCACATCATGCGCGCGGTCGAAACGAGCCTCAAGCGGATTGGCCGCGATCACATCGATCTGTTCCAGCAGCACGACCGCGATGCGCTCGTCCCGATCGACGAAACGCTACGCGCCATGGACGATCTCGTGACACAAGGCAAGGTTCGGCACATCGGCGCGTGCAATTTCAGTGCCGCTGACCTGGAACGCGCCCGTGCATTCAGCGATCGCACCGACCGGGCATATGTCGTCAGCAATCAGGTCCACTACTCGCTGACGAGTCGGGATATCGAGTACGAAATCATGCCCGTGGCGGCAAGCCATGCGACTGGCCTGCTTGTGTGGAGTCCGCTTGCCGGTGGCTACCTGAGCGGCAAATACGCCGGACATGACCTCAACGGCGGACGCAGATCGAACCTGGACTTTCCCCCTGTCGACGAAACAGCGGGCGCGTCGATCCTGGATGTCTTACGTGAAGTCGCGCGTGAACTCGACAGCACGCCAGCGCAAGTGACCCTCGCGTGGATACTGGCACGAAAGCAGATTACGTCCGTCATCGTCGGAGCTAGAACACGCGAGCAACTGGGCGCCAATCTCGATGCAGGGAACTTGCAGCTCGATGCCGGGCAGATCGAGCGATTGGACGGTGTTTCCGAGCCTCGCCTGCCATTTCCGTACTGGATGCAGCGGTTCCATGACCGGGACCGCAGCATCTAACTCGAATGCTCACGCTAAAGCCATGAGTACTCAAGAACAAGCACAGGCCGGGCCAACGCGGGTAAATGGACTGGTTTTCCAGCTGGCAGGAGCTTGCGGCATTGTGGCGATGGGAAGCTACCTCTCCCAGCCACTGACCGTCCGGATCGCCGCCGATTTGCGGATGGCGCCCGCTCTGGCAGGGTTCATCGTGACGCTCACGCAAATCGGATACTGCACGGGGTTGCTGCTTGTCTCGCCTCTTGCCGACCGACTGGAGAATCGGCGGCTGTTGAGCACGATACTGGCCGGTTCGGGGGCGAGCATGTTGCTGGCTGCGTTTGCAGCCTCGGGCATCGGATTTTTCGTGGCTGCCGCAGGGATTGGCATCTGTTCTGTCGCGGTACAGCTCGTCGTTGCACACGCTGCCCGTCTCTGCAATGCGGCATCGCGCGGACGTGTGGTCGGAGGGGTGACCGGTGGTCTCCTGTGGGGGATTCTCGCAGCGTGGCCGGTCGCCAACGTGCTAGGCGATGCGCTGGGCTGGAGAGCGCTGTTTCTTCTCGAAGCAGCCGCCATCCTCGCGCTGATTCCGTGGTTGCGCAGTATCCTCCCCGCATATCAGCCCCAGACTCGCAGCAGTTATCCGCAGACAGTTGCATCGCTTCCAGGCTACTGGCGCGTATATCGGGAACTGCGCCAACGGACGTACATCCAGTCGCTGCTCTTTGGCGTCTTCAGTATGACGTGGACGGCGCTGCCATTCTGGCTTCGGCAACGCTACGGTTTTCATGCGACAGGTATTGCCGGCTTCGGGCTCGCGGGCGCGGCCGGCGCGCTGGTGGCGCCGTTGGCGGGGCGCGCGGCCGACAGCGGTCGAACGATCGTCACGTCCGTCGCCGCGATCATTGCTGTTGCGGCGGCAGGCCTCGCACTGTGTTTTGATCCGCCATGGGGGGTACTGCTGATGGCGGTTCTCTGTATCAGCGCAGGCGTTCAGGCGAGCCACGTCGTTTCGCAGCGGCGCGTGCTGGCGCTGGAACCGATCGCAGCAAATCGGCTGAACAGCCTGTATGTTGGCGGATTCTTCCTCGGCGGCGCAGCCGGATCGGCATTCGCCGTGCCGCTATTTCGTGGCCATCCGGCGTGGATCGGGGTCGCTGGCGTGTTCGCCGCCGGCCTTGCTCTCGCCTTCGCCAGGTCGCTGAGGTCTTCATAATCACCCTACCGGATATCATCATGTCGCGGATCTTCATTACCGGTTCGACCGATGGCCTGGGCCTGATGGCCGCCGAATTGCTTCTCTCGCAACGGCACGAGGTCGTGCTGCACGCGCGCACGACGCGGCGCGCCGAGGACGTGCGCCAGCGCGTTCCCGCTGCTTCGGGGACGGTCATCGGCGATCTCTCGCGAATATCTGAAATGGAAGCTGTCGCCGACCAGGCCAACCGCCATGGGCCATTCGACGCCGTCATTCACAACGTGGGCATCGGTTATCGCGAGCCGAACAGGATCGAGACGGAAGACGGACTTCCGCATGTGTTTGCAGTCAACGTGATGGCGCCCTACGTGCTGACCGCCCTGATCGAACGGCCACGCCGTCTCGTGTATCTCAGCTCCGGCATGCACCGCGGCACTACTGCCGCCCTCGATGACATCCTCTGGAAAAAACGCCGCTGGAATGGATCGCAGGCTTACGCGGAGAGCAAGCTGCACGACGTTTTGCTCGCGTTTGCCATTGCCCGACGTTGGCCAGATGTCCTGTCGAATGCCCTGGAACCCGGCTGGGTGCCGACGCGCATGGGTGGTCTTTCAGCCCCCGACGATCTCGATCAGGCCCATCGCACGCAAGCCTGGCTGGCGACCAGCGACACCCCTGGCGCAACGGTTTCGGGTGAGTATTTTTATCATCTGCGGCCGCTCGCACCGAATCACGAAACGCGAGATCACAACCCGCAGAACCGGCTAGTTGAAGTGTGCGCCGCGCTCTCCGGTATCCAGTTGCCCGGCTAAGCTCAGGTGCGATGCATGCGCGCCACCCCTCTCCAAATCGGAATCAACATGAAAATCAAGGGTTGCACAGCACTTGTCACTGGGGCCAATCGAGGCCTCGGCAAGGCTATCGTCGAACAGTTGGCGCGGGGCGGCGCGGCAAGAGTCTACGCAGGCATGCGCAATCCCGCGGCCGTGGCGCACGCTGCGATTTCGCCGGTCCGCCTTGACGTTACAGATACCGACTCAGTGGCGCGCGCAGTCGAAAAGTGCGGCGACGTCGATCTGGTCATCAACAACGCTGGCATTCTTCTGCCCACGCCGATGCTTGCCGATGACTCGGAGGAGGCGCTGCGCCGGGAGCTGGAGGTGAATGCGTTCGGCCCGCTGCGCGTCGTCAGGGCATTTGCTCCCATCCTGGCGCGCAACGGTGGCGGTGCAATCATCAACATGCTCTCGGTGGTGAGTTGGTATGTCTATCCGTTCAACGCCACCTATTGCGCCTCGAAGTTCGCCGCACTGGCGATGACTGATGCCATGCGCATCGAGTTGAAGGCGCAGGGAACGCACGTGATGGGTGTCTACGCTGGTTTTATCGACACCGATATGGCCGCTCACGTAACGGGCGAAAAAACCGCTCCGGTCCAGGTTGCCGAACGGATGCTAGCGGGTCTCGAGGCCGGACAGGAGTCCGTTCTTGCCGACACCGCCGCTGAGGAACTTGAGCGTGCGGTCAGGCTCGAGCCCAAGCGTCTTGCCGCCTGGGCCCAGTCGCTTTGGGACGCTCGTCGCGGGTCGTAACGACACAAACGCCAACCGGCTGATCTGATGGCTTTTTCATCATGTCAAAGCCGAATTGCTGTAATCCCAATCCATTAAGCGGGCGTATACCCTGCTGCCTTCGCCATTTGACCGCTGACGCTCGTGTTCAATATTGATTGGCCGCCTTTGAACAACTTTAGCGCCCGTCTAAGTCGGGAGCACGCATTCGCTCAAATCGAGACTTTACATGGCGAGCCATAGAGTTGCGAACGGCAGCAAGGTCGCTTAGACCTGCCTTATCCACGTTGTTGGCTGAGCGTCGGCTTTGGTCGAACTGCCGTCTCAGGCACCGGCCTGCATGCCCGCTCCGTGCTAAAAATCCTCTGGATTGTCGTGGGCTAGGCGGGAGTGCATCTTTCCGTGCAAAACGCTTCGATAAACCGGGCGCGACGGGGTTCGTGGCTATAAGGACAATAAAACATGTCGAAATAACAGAATTCTGCGCCACGTTCCAGCGAAAACCGGAGTTCGGTGGCTCGGTGATAGCCGACCCTGCTTGTCCGACGGGATGGAGACAGCCGTTGTCTTGTGCCGTCCCCGTTGCGTAGCGACGCGCAGTTGCGCAAAGTCGACGATATGCTGATTCGATGGCTGTTGCATTATGCGATGTTCGATGTATGCGTCAACTCTCAAGTACATTGCGTTACTTCACCCGAAGCAGTAGCCCCTTCGAGCACGTATTTGGGGCGGCCGGCTGAACGACCAGAAGACGACCGGAGAGTATGGGCGGTCCTGCGGGGCCTGGGCAGGTATCTTTTGCGTTGCCATGCGTCGAAAGCTGACATTGCATGATCGTTCGTGATTTTGAGCGGTGATGCCTGTGAGCGCAGTCAGTGGCGGTCTGAAGCATCGCCCTGTCCGGCCATGCGAATGGAAATGGGCGTTTCGGGCCCGGAAACGTCGCGGGGCGAGCAATGGCTAGTACGCCTGAAAAGAGCCCGGTTTGAGGCGTTCGCGCGTGCGCGCCGTGAGACGATGAGTCCCGAGCCAGCGATACGTGATCGCATCGATAGTCCCCGGTCCGACAGCCTTTGATTTGACACAGGTGAAGTGTTCAGCGATTTTCTGACGCCTTGGCCCAATTTCAAAGGTCCCGTCCGGCGCTGTCTGCGAAGACAAGTGTGCAGTTTGCTATCCTGACCATTCAGAGCGGAGTCCACCATGACACCGCTACGTCGACGCATGATCGAGGATACGCGTGCGCAACCCTTCCTTGCGGAAGACCACTGTCGTCGTCATTCGGCCGGCGGTCGCGCTCCGCTCGCTCGCAGGATCATGCTCACCACTTCTTCCGTAGTCGCCTCGAAGCGCTTCGGCGCTAGCGCGCGCTTGCCCGAGAGCGCGCATATCTGTGCCTCGAAATCGGCATAGTGCTGAGTGGTTGCCCAGATCATGAACAGCAGCGTCGGCGGATCGACGGGCGCGAGCAAGCCTTTGGCAATCCATCGCTCGATCAGCTTCACACGTGTGTCCATCCACGGCTTCACGCGTTCGAGCAGGATCTCCTGCATATGCGCCGCACCGCTGATGATTTCGTTGGCCCAAACCTTCGAGCCGAGCGGGCGGCGCCGTGACAGGGCCATCTTGGCGCGTACGTAGCCGCCTATCGCCTCGACCGGATCGTCGCTTGCATCGAACAGGTTGGCGGCCGCGTTCCATTCCTCGAAAACATCGTCGAGTACGCGCCAGTAGAGCGCGAGTTTGGTCGGGAAGTAGTAGTGCAGATTGGCCTTCGGCAAGCCCGCGCGCTCGGCGATCAGCGCCGTGCTCGCGCCTTCGAAACCGCGTTCGGCGAACACGGCTTCGGCACAGGCGAGCAGGTGGGATTCATTCGACGCGCGAATCTCGGCTTTGCGCCGACCGGGCTTATGCGTTGCGTCAGCGGCTGGCTGCGCCAGCGCCGTGCCGCGCGTCCCGAAGGGCACGGCTCGCGCGGTGGGTTCGTCGTTGCGCATAGTGTTCGGTCCATTCGAAAGAAATGAGAAGCGCGTCGGCCGCGCCTGCCGGCTTCATTGTAGCCACGATGCAAGTGCGTCGCGTATTCACCCCCATCGGCAGAAACGCGCAAGTCGGACGTCCGCGTGCTTTTCGCGCACTGCAGCATCAATGGCACGGTTCTCGCTCGTAACTCCGCATTGAATTAGCGAAGTTTATCATCTAAAACCTGTCCAATCGGACAGGATTAGAAGGGCGGGATTTCAGGAGCCGCACAGTGCTACCCAGGCGTGCACCGCGATGGCTCTTCGCGCCCCACGCGGTGGCATGCACGCACGTTTGACGAACACGGACAGGAGGACACGTATGAACGCAGTAAGCGAAGCCGCGCTGACGACCGCGATCCACGTGAACGGCCAGCGCTTGTGGGACAGCTTGATGGAGATGGCGAAGATTGGCGCCACCCCCAAGGGCGGCGTGTGCCGTCTCGCGCTGACCGACCTCGACAAGCAGGGCCGCGATCTCATCGTGCAATGGGCGAAAGAGGCGAACTGCACGGTGAGTGTCGACCAGATGGGCAACGTGTTCATGCGCCGCGCGGGGCGTGACAACGACCTGCCGCCCGTGATGACCGGCTCGCACGCCGACTCGCAGCCGACGGGCGGCCGCTTCGACGGTATCTATGGTGTGCTCGGCGGGCTGGAGGTGATTCGCTCGCTGAACGATTACGGCATCGAAACCGAGCGGCCTGTTGAAACGGTGATCTGGACCAACGAAGAGGGCTCGCGCTTCGCGCCGGCGATGGTCGCCTCCGGCGTATTTGCCGGCGTGTTCACGCTCGGTTACGGGCTTTCGCGCAAGGACGTCGACGGCAAGACTATCGGCGAGGAATTGCAGCGGATCGGCTATGCGGGCGCAGTGCCGTGCGGCGGTCGCAAGGTTCACGCTGCGTTCGAACTGCACATCGAACAAGGGCCGATACTCGAGGCCGAAAACAAAACGATAGGCGTGGTCACCGACGCGCAAGGCCAGCGCTGGTACGAAGTCGTGCTCACGGGGCAGGAAGCGCACGCGGGGCCTACGCCCATGCCGCGCCGCCGCGACGCGCTGCTGGGCGCCTCGCGGATCGTGCAGCTCGTCAACGAAATCGGCCTGCATCACGCGCCGCTCGCGTGCGCGACGGTCGGCATGATGCAGGTGCATCCGAATTCGCGCAACGTGATTCCCGGCCGCGTGTTCTTCACCATCGACTTTCGCCATCCGCAGGACGAGGTGCTGGCGCAGATGGACGCAGAGCTGCGCGAAGGCATCGCGAAGATCGCGCAACTGGGCAAGCTCGAAGCCGACGTCGAGCAGATTTTCTACTACGCGCCCGTGCCGTTCGACGCGGCTTGTGTGAAGTCCGTGCGCGCGGCGGCCGAGCGCTTCGGCTATTCGAACCGCGACATCGTGTCGGGTGCAGGTCACGACGCGTGCTATCTCGCGACGGTCGCGCCGACCTCGATGGTGTTCGTGCCGTGCATCGACGGAATCAGCCACAACGAAGTCGAGGACGCGACGATCGAATGGATCGAAGCCGGCGCGAACGTGTTGCTGCACGCGATGCTCGAACGCGCGAGCGAACCCGGCTGACACCCAACGATTGAACACGAGCGGTCTCAGCGCCGCGCTGTCATTCCCACGATTCCCCTGTACCGGCCGCGCGCATCACGCACACGGCCGGCGGACCCGTGTTTTGCCTCGCAAGGAGCACCCGGATGTCCCAGACCACCTCGAATGCCGCCGACGGCATCGCCCCAGGCCGTCTCAGCGCCGAGCAGGTCGGCTGCAATTTTGCCGACGTCGCGCCGCCGCTTTCCGCGAACGCGGCCGTGATCGCGGCCGACCGCTGTCATTACTGTTACGACGCACCTTGCGTGAACGCGTGCCCCACGGGCATCGACATTCCCGGCTTCATCCGCAAGATCGGCAACGGCAATCTGAGGGGCGCGGCGCGCGACATTCTGAGCGCGAACCCGCTGGGCGGCATGTGCGCGCGAGTGTGCCCCACCGAAATTCTCTGCGAAGGCGCCTGCGTGAGAAATCATCAGGATGGCGAGCCGGTTCGGATCGGCGCGCTGCAACGTCATGCCACCGACTTCCAAATGGCGCGCGAAGCCGCCGGTGCGCCTGCGCTCTTCAAGCGCGCGAGCGACACATGCCGTCAGGTAGCGGTGGTCGGCGCGGGTCCCGCGGGTCTTGCCTGCGCGCACACGCTCGCGCTGGCCGGGCATCGCGTGAGCGTCTTCGATGCGGGCAAACATCCGGGCGGTCTGAACGAGTATGGCATCGCGGCGTACAAGACCGTCGATGATTACGCACAGCGCGAGGTGCGGTGGCTGCTTTCGATCGGCGGGATAGAACTGCGCCAGGGGCAGCGGCTGGGGCATGACATGACGCTAGAGGAACTACGCGCAGCGTACGACGCGGTGTTCATCGGCGTGGGACTCGGCGGCACGCACACGCTGTCCGTCGAAGGCGAAATGCTCGACGGCGTGCTCGATGCGGTGGATTTCATCGCAGGCGTTCGCGCGGCCGACGATCTGGCCAGCGTGCCCGTCGGCCGCAAGGTGGTGGTGCTCGGGGGCGGCAATACGGCAATCGACGCCGCCGTGCAAAGCCGCAAGCTGGGTGCTGATCAGGTGACGCTCGCCTATCGTCGCGGCGCGGCGCAGATGAGCGCCACCTGGGCCGAACTGGAGTTCGCGCGTACCCAAGGTGTGACCGTGTCCGAGTGGATGAAGCCGTTGCGAATCGTCGGCTACGACACCGCGGTGCAGGCCGTGGAATTCGAGCGCACGAAGCTCGATATGACCGGTGCGTTGCTCGGCACCGGGGAGATCGTGCGCGTCGAGGCCGATATGGTGCTCAAAGCGATTGGCCAGAAGCTCTTACCCGCAGGCCTCGACGGGCTGCAATTCACCCAGGGTGGCGGGCGCATCGCAGTGGACGCGAACGGCGCCACCTCGCTCACGGGCGTTTTCGCAGGCGGCGACTGTGCCGGCCACGGTGCGACCGATCTGACCGTTCAGGCCGTGCAGGACGGCAAGCTCGCCGCGCACGCGATCGACCGCTTCCTTGCGAACCTGTCTGCGAGAGCCGCCTGAGCCGCGCCAAAGCTACATCGAATCCAGCTAAAACGAAGGAGTCGCATCATGGCCGACTTGCGCTGCACGATTGCCGGCATTCAATCGCCGAACCCGTTCTGGCTCGCTTCCGCGCCGCCCACCGACAAGGCCTACAACGTCAACCGCGCGTTCGAGGCAGGGTGGGGCGGCGTGGTCTGGAAGACGCTCGGGCTCGACCCGCACGTGGTGAACGTGAGTTCGCGCTACGGTGCGACCACCTGGCGCGGCCAGCGGATCGCAGGCCTGAACAACATCGAGCTGATCACCGACCGGCCGCTCGACGTGAACCTCAAGGAAATCGCGCAGGTGAAGCGGGACTGGCCCGACCGCGCGCTGATCGTCTCGCTGATGGTGCCTTGCAACGAGCATGACTGGAAGTGGATCCTGCCGCAGGTGGAAGCGACCGGCGCGGACGCGGTGGAACTCAACTTCGGCTGTCCGCACGGCATGAGCGAGCGCGGCATGGGCGCAGCGGTCGGACAGGTGCCCGAGTACATCGAAATGGTCACCCGCTGGGTGAAAGAAGGCACGCGCCTGCCTTGCCTCGTGAAACTCACGCCGAACGTCACCGACATTCGTCACGGCGCGCGCGCGGCGATGAAGGGCGGGGCGGACGGCGTCTCGCTGATCAACACGATCAACTCGATCGTAGGCGTCGATCTCGACGTGATGGCGCCGCTGCCCACTGTGGACGGCAAGGGCACGCATGGCGGCTATTGCGGTCCCGCCGCGAAGCCGATCGCGCTGCACATGGTCGCAGAGATTGCGCGCGACCCGCAAACGCATGGCTTGCCGATCTCCGGCATCGGAGGCATTTCCGACTGGCGCGACGCCGCGGAATTCATCGTGCTGGGAGCGGGCAGCGTGCAGATTTGCACCGCCGCGATGCACTACGGCTTTCGCATCGTCGGCGACATGATCGACGGCCTGTCGAACTGGATGGACGAAAAAGGCTACGCCAGCCTCGACGCGATTCGCGGCCGCGCCGTGCCGAACGTCACCGACTGGCAATACCTGAACCTCAACTACGACATCAAGGCACGCATCGATCAGGACCGCTGCATCCAGTGTGGGCTCTGCCACATCGCCTGCGAAGACACCTCGCATCAGGCGATCACCGCCATCCGCGATGGCCAGCGGCACTTCGAGGTGGTCGATGCGAACTGCGTCGGGTGCAATCTATGCATGCATGTTTGCCCGGTCGATCAATGCATCACGATGGAGCGCGTCGATTCGGGCGAGCGCTACGAGAACTGGACCACGCACCCGAACAACCCGGCGCGTGTCGCCGACCCGAAAGCCGCCTGACACGTTGAAGCCGGACCGAGCCGAACCCACGACAATCGACGGAGAACCCACTTCATGAGCCAACCCTTAGCCGCCGACGCCACTGCGCGCCGCGCCGAAAGCGATCTATACAACGATGACCTCGCGCCCACCGGCGTCGCGCAGCGCACATGGCGCTGGTATCACTTCGCGGCACTATGGGTGGGCATGGTGATGAACATCGCCTCCTACATGCTCGCCGCCGGCCTCACCGAGCAGGGCATGTCGCCCTGGCAGGCGGTGCTCACCGTGCTGCTCGGCAATATGATCGTGCTCGTGCCGATGCTGCTGATCGGTCATGCGGGTACCAAGTACGGCATTCCTTATGCGGTGCTGGTGCGAGCGTCGTTCGGCACCCAGGGCGCGAAGCTGCCCGCGATGCTGCGCGCCATCGTGGCATGCGGCTGGTACGGCATTCAATCATGGCTGGGCGGCAGCGCCATCTATACGCTCGCCAACATCCTCACGCACAACGCGCTGGTGGGCGACGCAATGCCGTTTCTCGGCATTTCGATCGGGCAGGCCAGTTGCTTTCTCATCTTCTGGGTGTTGCAGCTGTACTTCATCCTGCACGGCACCGATTCGATCCGCTGGCTCGAAAGCTGGTCCGCGCCGATCAAGGTGGTGATGTGCGCAGTGCTCGTGTGGTGGGCCTGTTCGAGGGCGGGCGGCATGGGCTCGATGCTGTCGCAATCGTCGCAGTTCGTTGCCGGCGGCAAGAAGGCGGGCCTGTTCTGGGCGACGTTCTGGCCGAGCCTCACGGCCATGGTGGGTTTCTGGGCCACGCTCGCGCTCAACATTCCCGACTTCACGCGTTTCGCAAAAACGCAAAAAGACCAGTTCGTGGGCCAGGCGATCGGCCTGCCCATTCCGATGGCATTGCTGTCGGTGGTCTCCGTGGTAGTGACGTCGGCAACGGTCGTGATTTACGGCAGGGCGATCTGGGACCCGATCGAGCTCACGAGTCGCATGGAGGGCGTCGGCGTGGGCATCGCGCTCGTGATCCTCACACTGGACACGATGTGCTGCAATCTTGCCGCGAACCTCGTCGGCCCAGCTTACGATTTTTCGAGCCTGTGGCCCAAGGGCATTTCGTACAAGACGGGCGGCCTTATCACCGCGGCCATCGCCATCGCGATGATGCCGTGGAAGATCCTCGCGACCACGCAGGGCTACATCTTCACGTGGCTCGTCGGCTATTCGGCGCTGCTTGGGCCGGTGGCCGGCATCCTGATGGTCGACTACTTTCTGGTTCGCAGCACACGCCTCGATACGACCCAGCTCTTCGAGGAAAACGGCGAATACGCGTACTCGAACGGCTGGAACCCGGCGGCCGTGATCGCGCTGATCGCCGGAGTGCTGCCGAACCTGCCGGGCTTTCTGAATGTCGCGTTCCCGAATGTGTTTGCCTCGGTGCCCGACGCGTTCAAAAGCATTTATACCTATGCGTGGTTCGTGGGGCTCGCGATTGCGGCGCTCGTCTACGGCGTGATGATGAAAGTCGGCCGGAGCCGGCGCCCGAGCGTGGCGAGCGCGTGAGCGTTTCAAGCGTCAATGTTCAACTGAAGGAGACTTGGCATCATGGCGATCCTGATTCGAGGCGGCACCGTCGTCAATGCAGACAAGAGTTGGCGTGCGGACGTCCTCAGCGAAAACGGTGTGATCCAGAGCGTCGGTGAAAACCTCGACGCGCCGGCGGGGGCGACCGTGGTCGACGCCGGCGGTCAATATGTGATGCCTGGCGGCATCGATCCGCACACGCATATGGAACTGCCCTTCATGGGCACGACCGCCAGCGACGACTTCTACACGGGCACCGCGGCGGGGCTTGCGGGCGGCACGACATCCATCATCGACTTCGTGATTCCCAACCCGAAGCAGGCGCTGATGGATGCCTTTCGCGAGTGGCGCGGCTGGGCCGAAAAAGCCGCTGCTGACTATGGCTTTCACGTGGCGGTGACGTGGTGGGATGAAAGCGTGCATCGCGACATGGGGCTGCTCGTGAACGAGCATGGCGTGTCGAGCTTCAAGCACTTCATGGCCTACAAGAACGCGATCATGGCGGACGACGAGATCCTCGTGAACAGTTTTGCCCGCTCGCTCGAACTGGGCGCGTTGCCCACCGTGCATGCGGAAAACGGCGAGCTCGTATTTCAATTGCAACGCCAGTTGCTGGCGCGCGGCTTCACGGGTCCGGAGGCGCACCCGCTGTCGCGGCCGCCCGAAGTCGAAGGCGAGGCAGCGAATCGCGCGATCCGCATCGCCCAGGTATTGGGTGTGCCGGTGTACATCGTGCATGTCTCGGCGAGAGACGCGCTCGAGGCGATCACGCGCGCGCGCAGCGAAGGTCAGCGCGTATTCGGCGAAGTGCTCGCGGGGCATCTGGTGATCGATCAAGCCGTTTATCGCGACCCGGACTGGACGCGCGCCGCCGCCCACGTGATGAGCCCCCCGTTCCGTACGCAGGAGCATCGTGACGCGCTCTGGCGCGGACTTCAGGGCGGGCTGCTGCATACCACCGCGACTGACCATTGCGTGTTCTGCGCTTCGCAGAAAGCCATGGGCCGCCATGATTTCACGAGGATCCCGAACGGTTGCGGCGGCGTCGAGGATCGCATGGCGGTGTTGTGGGATCAAGGCGTGAACACCGGCCGGCTCACGCCGAACGAATTCGTGCGCGTTACCTCCACCAATGCCGCGCAAATCTTCAACCTCTACCCGCGCAAGGGCACGGTGGCCGTCGGTGCCGACGCCGATCTCGTCGTATGGGATCCCGAGGCCACGCGCACCATCTCGGTCAAAACGCATCATCAGAACGTGGACTTCAACGTGTTCGAGGGCATGACGGTGCGCGGCGTGCCGACCCACACCGTCTCGCAAGGCGAACTCGTTTGGGTAGACGGCGACCTGCGGGCGCGGCGAGGCGCCGGACGTTACCTGAAGCGTCCCGCGAATCCCGGCTATGTGCAGGCGTCGCGCCTCGCGAAGAGCCTGAAAGAGACGCAGCCCGTGCATCGCGAGGGTGACGCACCACAATAAGAGCGCGCGCCAGCACCGACGCGGAAATGCGCAATGCGGCGGCCCATCCCTCGGTGCGGGCAAAGAGCGACTTGATGCTGGATGCATGCAGTTTGCCCGGGCATTCGTGCTCGACAAAGCTGCGCGTTTCGTCGAAGTCGAAGCGCAACGTGGAGGCGTCGAGCTCCAGCAGGCTGTTGCGGGCTCGCAGGCGGCCAAGCGGCAGCGGCGGGTCGGTGCGCGTGCAGATCACCACATGGACGTGCGACGGCGCGTTTTCGACCAGAAACGACACCGCGTCGTGGATGGCCGGCAGGCTGATCAGATGGAAGTCGTCGAGGAAGATGCAGACCTCGTCGGCGACCTCGACGAGCTCGTTAATGAGTGTCGAGACGATCGCCTGCGCGGGCACCAGCGACGCCGCTGTCGTGAGCCCGATGGCCGACGCGCCGACGTTATCGCACGCCTGCTGCAGGGCCTGCGCGAGGTGATAGAGGAAGCGCGCGGGCTCGTCGTCTTCGCTGTCGAGCGACAGCCACGCCACCAGTACACCCTCCCTGCGCAAGCGCTCGAGCCAGGTCAGCGCAAGCGAGGTCTTGCCGAAGGCCGCCGGGGCCTTGATGACGGTGAGACGTTTATTCTCGGCCTCCCCGGCGAGGCAGACCAAGCGCGGACGGTCGATCAGGCCCGCGGGCAGCCGGGGCGGAAAGATCTGCGTCGCGAGCAAAACTGGAGGTCTGGCCGCGAATGCCCCTCCAGTCACCGCTCCTGACGCTTCGGTCACATGCATGGACTGCTCCGTGTCAGCGGGTTCGCCCCGGCCGCGTCTCCTGTTTTTCGATGGGTCACCCCTGTATGGGGGAGATTGCACCGCGTCAGCCTGAGAGACCATGGCATCTAATGAAGCGGACGGAAAAATGATAGCCCAACCGCTACGAAGCTGGTGGCCGGAGCTGACCGCCGCGCGACGCGTGGTTTCAGGCGGACGCGGGATGGCGTCCGGAGAGAACTTTGCGCTGCTCGAAGATATCGCCGGCAAGCTTGGCGCAGCGGTGGGCGCTTCGCGCGCGGCGGTCGACGCGGGGTTCGTGCCCAACGACTATCTGGTGGGGCAGACCGGCAAGGTGATCGCGCCGCAACTCTACGTCGCGGTGGGCATTTCGGGTGCGATCCAGCATCTGGCCGGCATGAAGGACTCGAAGGTGATCGTTGCGATCAACAACGATGCACCTTGAAAAGGTCGCCGACGATCCAGTAATCGCAGACCTGGAAAATCGGCGCTTCCTCAACGATGATCGTGCATGGGTTGGCGCAATTCGGCGAGAAACCACCGGAAGATGGTCATGCGTGAAGCACGCGACGCTTCGAGCTCTGCCCGCTTGGCGAGAATCCGCGCACGCAGACGCTCCTCCAGCCCACGTCCGTGGGGGCAATCAAAGGTCCATTGCAAGGCGCCTACGGCGCCTTCACCCCATGCGTCAGGTTTCAGGGGCGTCTTGCGCTCGTAGGGTTTGAGACGGGAATGGGGTAGCAGGCCACGCCATCGGTAGATTTGACCATCCGGATGCGGTTGGAGACATCGCTCCATGAGCAGCCGCTGGTGCTTCACTTCGCGGGACGGTTACACGCCATCACGATACATTGACGCGTTGATGCGTTCGTGCAGCCGACGCCAGCGCATCAAGCACTCTGGCGTTGGCGACCGCGTCATCCGTCGTGAATGGCATTGTCCGCTTAGTCAATACTGCAGATGCAAACGCCTCAATCATCAGGCAGTACTGATTGACTGGAGGAAAAACCTCTTCCCGTCGATTTCCGTCCGCGTCGACCAGAACGATCAGGGCCTGAGGGACGCGGGTACCCATTCCAGGGAGAATTGCACGCGGCACTTCAATCGAACCCTCGGTGCCGATCACGGTGTAAGTTCCCTGACCACCTGCCATGAACGAGCAACTGACCGAAGCAGAGCAACCATTCGGGAATTCGAGAATGCCCGTCGTTGCAATGTCCACATCGAAATGCGAGTCGACGATCCAGATCGCGCTCGCATGCGTGGGCTCGCATGCAAATATCATCCGCGCGATGTTGACCGCATAGCACCCCATATCCAGCAGGGCGCCGCCTCCAAGCGCAGGCTGCAACCGAACGTTGGCGGGGTCGGGCGGATTCATCAGATTTACGGACAGATGTGCGCGAACCTCGCGGACCTGGCCTATCGCACCTTGCGCAATAAGCTCGTGCACGCGCCGGTGTTGCGGATGAAACCGATACATGAAGCCTTCCATCAGTGCCACGCCGTGACGCGAGAAGGCGTCGGAAATCATTTCTGCCATCTTCGCGGTCGTCGCGAGCGGTTTCTCACACAGAACCGCTTTCCCTGCCTCGGCCGCACGCATTGCCCATTCGGCATGCATGCTGTTGGGAAGCGGGATATAGATCGCATCAACGCCGACATCGGCCAGCAATGCCTCGTAGCTCTCCACTACTCGCGGTATGCCCAAGGCCCGTGCGTAGTCGCGGGCCTTTGCGGGGTCGCGGCTCGCGAGTGCCACAACGGACCCGTTGACGGACGTTTGAATTGCAGGGATTACCTGAGTGCGCGCAATATCGGCAGCGCCCATCACGCCCCAACGCAAATGACTGACTTTCACTGGTTCTCCTTCATCGTTGAAATAGGCGAAACGCGACTGGTTGCGCCGGGCTGCCGCAGTGAGCGCAAGTCATCAATTGAACCGCAGCCATAGCGCGTTCCGCTGCAGACAATTGCAACCATATTGCGATTTCCTTGCGAAAGGCGGGGGCGCCAGATGGCGCAGCCGGCCACGAAAACAACCACCGGCAACTTTGGCTAGCATTGCCGCGGCCTGGAACGAAACGTTTAGCGAAACGTTACGATGGCAACTTATAGCACCTGACTGCCATATCACAATGAGGGGTTACACCAGCAAGAAATTTAGTCTCTATCGACGCGACCATCAGTGCACCCGTGACCGAACGTCCACGTTTACCCGCCATTGACATCGGCAAATGTCCTGTCTAGATTGTGACGAAACGTTTCGCTAAACGTTTCGGTGCGATGGGCGGGGAAGCCGGAGCGGCTCGCTGCCCGTGACCGATGACGCCAACTGCGAACACGTATGGCAGGCCATCCTACGAACGGCGCCTGCGTGTCCACGAGGGTTGCAGTGACGCGGAAGCAGCGTCTCTGCTTTCAAGGTGGGCTTGCGATTCACCAACGCACGATTTAAGACGATGCGGGTTCGGAACGACCAGAGAATGGGTCCGATCGAGCACGCGCACCTTTTACTCCACCAACGCACTCACTAGAAAGGATCCAGCCGTGTCGCACGCTATTACTCGTCTGCCCAGTCGGCGCCACTTTAAGAGCCGTTCCGGCCGGTCGTTGCAATTCACTTCTCTAGGCTTCGGTAGCGCGCCCCTGGGGAATCTTTACCGCGCCTTGAATAACGAGCAGGCGCGGTTGACGCTCGAAGCAGCTTGGCAGCATGGAGTGCGTTACTACGATACGGCGCCGCTGTATGGATATGGATTGGCGGAGACACGCGTGGGATCGTTCCTTCGTGAACAACAGCGTGACGACTATCTCTTATCTACCAAGGTAGGGCGGCTGTTGAAACGCTGCGCACCCGAGCAGCGCGACGGCATCGGGAAGTTCTTTGAGGTACCGTCTCGCGAAGTCATCTACGACTATTCATACGACGGCGTGATGCGCAGTCTCGAGGCTTCGTTCGAGCGTCTGGGAGCCGACCGGATCGACATTGTGTTGTGTCATGACATCGATATCTTCACGCATGGAAGTGCGGAAGCAAGCGCACAACGCACGCGTGAATTTCTTGACGGCGGTGTGCGAGCACTCAGCGATTTGCGCAGCCAGGGCGTGGTTGCAGCGATCGGCATCGGTGTAAATGAATGGCAGGTCAGCGAAACAGTTGCGCGCAACACCGACGTCGACTTATTCCTGCTGGCGGGACGCTACACACTGCTCGAGCAAGAATCGCTCGATTCCTTCCTGCCGCTGTGTATGAAGAAGGATATGGGTGTAATCATCGGCGGCCCGTTCAACTCGGGCATTCTCGCGACGGGGCCGAAGCCTGGGGCCTACTTTAACTATGGACCGGCCTCGCCCGACATACTCGAGCGGGTGGCGGCAATTGAAGCAGTATGCCGCGCCCATCAAGTAGCGCTGAGGGATGCCGCCTTGCAATTTCCGCTGATGCACCCCGCTGTCGTCAGCGTGATTCCCGGGGCGATAACGCCCGCCGAGTTACAAGGCAACGTCGAATCCATGCAAACGCCGATTCCCGCGCAACTGTGGAGCGATCTGCGCACCGAAGGTTTGCTACGCACCGATGCGCCCGTCGTCGAGAACATGCAGGTCTAGACAAGCGCGTATCGGGAAGATAACCGGCCGCGAAGCGGGTAATCAGAACACCATTGTTAGCAACACGATAGGCATCGCGATAACTCATTAACTTTCTCCGGGAGACGCAGATGAACACCGCTGAAGCACTGGCGCAATTGGGCATTTCGGAATCGATCCTCACGCAAGAACAGATCGACGCCTTCGATAGGGATGGCTATTGCATTTTCCCGAATGTTTTTTCCCCGGCAGAGATCGACGAGATGAGGGCCGAAGTCGACCGGCTTCAGAAAATAGAAGGCGCTTACGGCGGTCATGAAGTCCACATCGAGCCGGGCGCAATGCGCCTGTCCAACCTGTTCAACAAGTCAGAAGCGTTTGACCGCTGCCTTCGTTGCGGTCCCACCCTTGCGATTGCACACCGTCTAATGGGCGAAATTCGTGTGTATTCGCTCAACGCCCGCAACCCTGCAAAAGGTGAAGGTCAACAGCCTCTGCATAGCGACGTTTGGCGCGCCCACGACTCCGACTGGCGCATGATCAACACTATGGTCATGCTCGACGACATGACCGAGGATAACGGCCCGACGCGTGTTGTACCGGGTTCGCACAAGCTCGTGCCGATCAACGTGCCAGACATTAATCTGGTCAACGCAGAGCGCATGGAAGTCACGCCCGAAGAAAAGGCCATCATGCCCGCCGATCCTCTGGCAACCCACCCGCGCGAAGTTCACATCACGGGGAAAGCTGGCTCGATCGCTGTAATCAACGGGCGAATCTGGCACGGCGGCACGGCAAACCGGACTGGAATAACGCGCCGCGTACTGCATATGGCAATCGGCCGCCGCGATATCCCGCAACAGCTCAACGAGCGCGAACATCTGACGCTCGCGCTCTACAAGCGTGTTGCCCCGGCCGAACGCTTCCTGCTCGATATCGAGGGTGCAGAGCCGAAGGTTGACGATCCGCTTGCTTTACCGAAAGACGCGCGGCTCTGGAAGGCCGCTCAAGCAGAAACGACTGGCCGTTACTGACAAAAACGCTCGTGCAACAAGCGCTGTGAGGACAAACAAGATGGAAAGGATGGCTTTCGTACTCGGTATCAAGCCCGAAGCGCTGCCGGAGTACAAACGGCTTCATCGCGAGACCTGGCCGGAGGTCATTGAGATTATTTCGGCTGCAAATATCCGCAACTATTCGATTTTTCTGAAGGAGCCCGAGAACTTGTTGTTCGCCTACTGGGAATACCACGGCACGGATTTCGCTGCGGACCAGGCAAAGCTTGCCCAGGAGCCACGCATGCAGGATTGGTGGCAGATCTGCGAGCCGATGCAGGTCCCGCTCGAAACCCGCCGGCGGGGCGAATGGTGGGCTCGCCTCGAAAATGTGTTTTTCAAGCCATGAGCGAGCCCATGGCCTGAGTTGGTTGCAGTCCTACGAAGTTTTCGATTCTGCGCCAATTTGGATGCGCACGGCAGAGACCAAGGACTCATTGAAACAACTTGGCAAGGCTGTACGCGTGTGGTTCGAGTAGATAAAACCGATGCTGTAAGGAGACAATCGTGCGTCACACCACCCCTCTGCTGAAGTTCCTCTCCGCGGCCATGCTGATGGCAGCGACGCTATCGAGCAGCCTGGCCCATGCCGATGCAAAGAATCCCGTGATTGCTGTCGCGATGAAAACACAGGTACAGCGCCGCTGGGCCTTTGACATCGCCGCTATGAAGCGAGAGGCCGCGGCGCTTGGCGCCAAGCTAATCGTGCAATGGGCCAACGACAATCCGGTCCTGCAGGCATCGCAGGTGGAGAACCTGTTGAGCCAGCAGCCCGACGCCTTGATTCTCGTACCCGTCGACAGCCAGGCGGCTGGACGAATCGTGAATTCTGCACACCAGGCAGGCGTGCCGGTAGTCGGATATGACATCGGCGTCACGACCGCGAAGCTTGACTACTTCGTCATGCGAGACAATGCGCTTGTTGGAGAACTACAGGCAAAGGGTGCGTTGGAACGCGCGCCCCACGGGACTTTCGCGTTGATGAAGGGCGATCCCGGCAATGATGTTGCGCAGACCATCAGCAAGCAGTATGACAAGGTGCTGGTGCAGGACAAGGATGTGAAAGTCGTATTCGACCAGTTTGTTCGCGGATGGGATCCAAAGCTCGCGCTGTCGAATGCGGAAAATGTGTTGAGCGCACAGAACGACAAGATTGATGGCTTCGTCACCTCCAACGACGGCATGGCGCTGGGCGTGGCGCAAGCGCTGAAGGCGCGCAACCTGGCCGGCAAGGTCTACCTGTCCGGGCTAGACGCCGACCCGTCCTCGCTGCAACTGATTGCCCAGGGCGTACAGACGATGTCGGTATGGACCGACCTCGACGACCACGGCACTTCGGCAGTCAAGGCTGCGGTCGCGCTGGCGAAGAAGGAAAAGCCGGCAATTAGCACGACCGATGTGAACCTTGGCGCTGGCGCCGTACCGACTCATCTCGTGAATGTCTACGCGGTGACGCAAGCCAACCTGTGTAAGTTCATCACAACGGGCGCGCCTAAGGGATGGGTCACGGCGGACGAGGTGTATGGCGCTGGTAAATCACAATGCAAGTGAGCAAACTCATGTGGCGCGATCCAGCAACGCTTGATGTCTCGCAGGCTCACGCACAGGGCAATGCCGTCGATGTGTCACGTCCCGGCGGCTATGTGCTCGAGCTGCGCGAGGTCAGCAAATCGTTCAGCGGCATTCCTGCGCTCAGCGATGTGAATTTCAACGTGCGGCCAGGTGAAGTCGTCGCCGTCATCGGTGAAAACGGCGCGGGCAAGTCGACGCTGATGAAGATCATTTCGGGCGTCTATCCGACCGACAGCTACCAGGGCGAACTGTTGCTCGACGGCCGGCCTGCTCGTTTTCGCACAGTGCGCGACGCGGAGGCGGCCGGCATCGTGCTGGTGCCGCAAGAACTGTATATCGCGCCGAATCTGAGCATCGCCGAAAACATGTTCATGGGGATGCTGCCATCGCGGCGCGGTTTTGTCGACGAGGCGAAGTTATTCACCCTCGCGATGGAGCGCTTGGCGTTCTTCGGCGTGCAGGCCAATCCGAACGCTTCCGTTGGAGAACTCAGCCCATCGGCTCAGCGGCTCGTCACTATCGCATCGGCGCTGTCGAAAGCGGCCACCCGAGTGCTGATTCTGGACGAACCGACAGCTTCGCTCACACAGGGCGAAGCCGTGCACCTGTTCGAGCGGATTGCACAGATCAAAGCGCAGAATGTCGGCTGTATCTACATTACCCACCGGCTCGACGAGATCGCTCAGGTCGCCGACCGAGTGGTCGTGATGCGCAATGGCCGGGTGGTCGAGCATTTTGCGTCTGCTCAGGACAAGATCTCCGATATGGTCCGCGCCATGATCGGCCACGATCCCGAGCCAAGCACGCCGCGCGTGCTTAATGAACGCGCCGCAGCCGTGCTGACTGTATCGAACCTTTCGGTGCATGAAGGCTTTGGCTCGAAGCGCTGCCGGGTCGACAACGTAAGCCTTGAACTGCGCCGCGGTGAAGTGTTAGGTCTGTTCGGGCTAGTCGGCGCCGGTCGCACTGAGCTCGCCAAAGCAATCTTCGGCGCATGGCAAGGAACCTGCGAAGGTGAAATTCGTATCGACGGTGAACGGGTACATCCGCGTTCGCCCGCTGAAGCGATTTCTCTAGGTATCGGCATGTTGACGGAAGACCGAAAGCAGACCGGCCTGATTGAGGGGCATAGCGTGCTGCACAACATCAGCGCGGCGAGTATTCGATCTGTGTCCAGTGGCCCGTTCATTCGCGAACGCGACGAGGTTGATCGCAATCGCGAACTGATTCGCAAGCTCGACCTGCGGCCGCCGCGGCTGAACGCCAAGGTCGAATGGTTCAGCGGCGGCAATCAGCAGAAGGTGCTGCTCGCGCGGTGGATTGCGATCCGACCGCGCATCCTGATCGTTGACGAACCGACCTACGGGGTCGACATCGGGGCGCGTCAGGAGATCTACCGTTTGCTACACGAGCTCGCTGCCGAAGGGACCGCGGTACTTATGATTTCGAGCGACATGACCGAGATTCTCGATGAAAGCGACCGTGTACTGGTCATGTACAAAGGCCGCGTTACGCAATCGTTTGACAGAAAGGCTAGCCGTCACGAGTTGATGGCAGCCGCGACAGGGGAGATCCATTAAATGAAGAACCAGACTTTGCCGGGCACTGTGCGGCCGCCGGCAGCCGCTGTGTCAGCGGGCAGCGCTGGGCGCCGCGCGCGTCAGCTTATCAACCCTCGAACGCTGACGATGGTCGTGGTGTTCGTTCTCCTCGCGATTGTTTTCAACGTCGCCTCGGGCGATATCTTTCTCACGCCACGCAATCTGTCGCTGCTTCTGCGACAGGCCTCAATCGTGGCGCTGGTGGCGGCTGGTGTATCGATCCTGATGATCATGGGTGAGATCGACCTGTCGATTGGCAGTTCGGTCTACCTGTGCGGGGTGGTCGCGGCAAGCTTGCAGATCACGCACGGCCTCGGCGTCGTGCCGACCATTATGTTAACCCTCGGCGTGGGCATATTGATGGGCCTATGGCAGGGGCTTTGGGTGGTTACGGTAGGGGTGCCATCGTTTATCGTCACCTTGGCGGGGCTGCTCGCGTTCCGCGGCATCGGCTACTATGCGACCGATGCGGCCACCCTTGCTCCGGTGTCGATGGCGTTCTCGGCAATCAGCGAGGGCTTCGTCCCCGTGATCGCGTCGATAGTGGCGCTTGTGATCGCCTATCTCGCGGCGGCGGCTTACATCCTGCGGAGGCACCGTGCCAGCCTGTCACACGAGGGCGAGACTAACACGCTGCGGCTCGCGAGCAAACTTGGGGCTCTGACCGTGACCGTTGGCCTCCTGATCTGGGTGTGTGCCGGCTTCCGTGGGATTCCGACCGCACTTATCTGGGTCGCCGTAATCGGTATCGTCCTCTGGGTGGTGATGACGCGTACCGTATTCGGTCGCAATGCATACTTGACTGGTTCAAATCGTGAAGCTGCGGTTCTGGCGGGGATTCCACTGGCACGCCAGCTCTATGTCGGCTTCATGCTAATGGGTGGCCTGTACGGAATCGCCGGCGTTCTGATGACCGCCCGTATCGGCGCCTCGACACCGACCACTGGCATGTATATGGAACTCGACGCGATCGCGGGCGCCGTAATCGGCGGCACCGCGCTCAAGGGTGGTATTGGCACCATCCCCGGCGCGATTGTCGGCGCGATCCTCCTGGCGACCATCGACAATGGCATGAGCATCCTCAACATTTCGTCGTTCATTCAGTTAGTCATCAAGGGTTTGGTGCTGCTTTTTGCTTTGGCTTTTGACTCCTTTATGAGCAAGCGCAACGGACGCGGCTAATATGAACACGACGACATTCGATACGCTCGAACGCGCGGGTTCGCATACGTCACCGCGCATCATCCGGCTCAACGCGCTCGACGATGTAGTGATTGCCATCGACCAACTGGTATCCGGTACGGCAATTACTAGTGAAGGTGTGACCGCATTGGGTCTGATCCCGCCCGGGCACAAGATGGCGACACGCCCGATCGAGACCGGCCAGGCTGTGCGACGCTACGGACAGATCATCGGATTCGCAAGCCAGCCGATCAAGCCCGGCCAGCATGTTCACAGTCACAACCTGACGATGGGCGACTTCACGCGCGACTATGCTTATGCTCACGATGCACGGCCCACGGTCCGCGCGACCGAGCCCGCGTACTTTCAGGGCATTGTGCGCGACGATGGCCGGGTCGCCACCCGCAACTACATCGGTGTATTAACCTCGGTAAACTGTTCGGCCACGGTCGCCCGCGCGATCGCAGATCACTTCCGGCGGGACGTTCATCCTGAAGCGCTCGCTGATTTCCCGAATGTTGATGGCGTTGTCGCACTCACCCACAGCTCGGGCTGTGCCGTCGATTCAGAAGGGGAGGGCCTCAAGATCCTGCAACGTACGCTGGGCGGTTACGCCTGTCATCCGAACTTTGCCGGTGTACTTGTGATCGGGCTTGGCTGCGAGACCAACCAGATTTCGACGCTACTTAAGAGTCAGGGTCTAAAGGACAATGGCCGGCTGCGCAGTTTCACGATTCAGGACACAGGTGGCACGACGAAAACCATCGCGCGCGGCATCGAGCTAATTCGCGAAATGTTGCCAGGGGCGAATGCTGTGCACCGCGAAAGTGTGCCGGCGAGTCATCTGCTGGTCGGTCTGCAATGCGGCGGCTCGGATGGGTATTCCGGCATCTCGGCCAATCCGGTGCTGGGTGCTGCTGTCGACATGTTGGTGGCGCACGGGGGCACCGCAATTCTGTCGGAGACGCCTGAAATTTACGGCGCCGAGCACCTGTTGACTCGACGTGCGGAAACCGTTGAGATCGGGCAAAAGCTCGTCGAGCGCATTCGCTGGTGGGAGGCGCATTGCGCTCGCAGCGGCGCTGCGATGAACAACAACCCGTCGGCCGGCAACAAGGCGGGTGGCCTCACGACGGTGCTCGAGAAGTCGCTGGGCGGCATCGCGAAAGCTGGGTCGACGAACCTCGTCGACGTGTACGAATACGCGCAGCCCGTAGACGCTCACGGACTGGTGTTCATGGACACGCCGGGCTACGACCCAGTCTCCGCGACGGGCCAGGTGGCCGGCGGCGCCAACCTGATCTGCTTCACGACCGGACGGGGTTCGGCCTATGGTTGCGCACCGTCGCCTTCGATCAAGCTTGCGACCAATACGGCGCTTTGGGAACGTCAGTCCGACGATATGGACTTTAATTGTGGCGAGGTGCTGAGCGGAGCGTCGATTACCGAACTCGGTGCGCAGGTGTTCCAAATGATGCTGGAAACCGCGTCCGGCAAGGCGTCGCGCAGCGAAATACACGGCTATGGGCAGCAGGAGTTCGTGCCTTGGCAGATCAGCGTGATCACATAACGTGCTCATGCTGACTAGCCGCTCCGAAATCTTCTCTGGGCGGCTCCTTCGTCGAATTCAATTTCTAGGCAACTTTTCAAACCGGGAAATTTCGTGCCATCGTTTCCGATTGTCGATTCCGTCTACAAATTTGGGATCCCGCTGTCCTCCCATACTCTTGGCACGAAACCGTGCCATCGCTTAATCGCGCCTATCTTCCGAACGACCTGGATGCTGCAAGCGGTGCGGGAAGCGTGGGAGCGGAGGAACTGTCAGAATTTGGATGTGTGCGCGCCGGCAGTTTATCGCCGGGGTAGGTGCGGTTCGCCACGCAGCGCGACGAACATCTCGTCGAGGTGCCATGTGCTACCCGGCTTGCGTCGCGCAGCCTTGACCCGGTGAGCGAAGACTTGCCAAACTTATCGCACCAGCAACGGATTGTCTCGTATGTCACGGTCACACCGCGCTCGAAGAGCAGCTCCTCAATGTCGCGCAAGCTCAACTGAAAGCCAGCGCACAGCGCAACTGTGTCGCGCATGAGTGACTCCGCAGGCCCTGAGCGACCTAGTCAATGTGAAACACGTTATCCATCATTGCCCAATGCTCACCCTGTTTTCGCGACTCAAGAGGCACTTGACATGGGTCGGTCAATTTCCACCACCTTTGTGTTTCTGGATCGGCCGCAATCGCGGCCATATCCGCCTCGAAGTCTGTCCCGACGTATTCCCAGTATCCGAAAAGAAGATTTTCTGGTTCCTTGAGAAATATCGAGTAATTGGTGACATTGGAACGCTGGAGCCGCTCGACAATCGCAGGCCACGGAGCCGCGTGCAGCGCCTTGTATTCGTCGATCTTCTCGGGCTTGATGTGGATGACCATTCCCATTCGTTGCATTGAGTGTTCTCCGTGTTTCGCTTGCATACGCGAGAGGTATCTGTCCGGTGGGAATTTTGGTCGTGCTTAGGCTGCGGCCTTCGTAGCGGCGTATTCGTCGCCAACCATCATCTTGACTACCGATTCGCCGTCGGTTTCACTTACCCGCTTTTCTCCCACGGCCTCGCCACGTCGAAGAACGAAGATGCGATCCGACACACTGAAAATGTCGAGCAGATTGTGCGAGATCAGAATGACCGAGACGCCTTTTTTCTTCAGCCCGAGAATCAGTTCCATCACCTTTCGCTGCTCTGGCACACCCAAAGCAGCCGTGGGCTCGTCCATGATCAGCACCCGCGCATTCCAGTAAATTGCGCGTCCGATTGCGATAGCCTGACGCTGGCCGCCAGAGAGCATCTTGACCGGACCGTGGATCTTCTTCTCCGGAATGACGATGTCGAGCTGATCCAGCACCTCGCGCGCGACGGCAGCCATGCGCGGGCGGTCGATGGTGCTGACGCCGAAGCGACGGGTCACCGGCTCACGTCCCAGAAAGATGTTGCTGCCCACATCGAGGTTGTCAGCAAGCGCAAGATCCTGATAGATCGTTTCAATGCCTCTCGCGCGAGCGTCGTGAGGGTCGCGCATGTCGAGAGGTTGACCGTCGAAAAGCACCTCGCCTTCACTCGGTTGATAAACGCCCGATATGATCTTGATTAACGTCGACTTACCGGCACCGTTGTCACCGCACAATGCGACGACCTCGCCGGGGTAGACCTTCATCGACACTTTCTTGAGCGCCTCGACGCCTCCGAAGCGGATTGATACGTTGCGCACTTCAAGTAGCGGTTGGTTCATGATTTTAGACTCCGAGACGTTCCTTGTACTGGTCGATCAGCACCGACACGATGATGA
Source organism: Paraburkholderia sp. BR10954 (assembly GCF_040965775.1). NCBI lineage: Bacteria > Pseudomonadati > Pseudomonadota > Betaproteobacteria > Burkholderiales > Burkholderiaceae > Paraburkholderia > Paraburkholderia sp. BR10954. The sequence continues at coordinate 189,696 of NZ_JBFRCK010000008.1, read as the reverse complement.
CAACGCCAACCGCGATGAACTGCCAGAATGCATCGACGTTAATGAATACCAGACCAAACTCGATCACAGCGATAATCAGGGCGCCGATCAACGTGCCGATCAGGTTGCCGGTACCGCCAAAGAGGCTTGCGCCTCCGATGACGACCGCGGCGATGGAGTTGAGCAGCATCGGTTCGCCGGCCGTGGCCGAACCGGCAGAGAATCGAGCCGTATAGACGATGCCGCCGACTGCAGCGAACGCTGCCGCGAGCATATAGATCACGATCTTGTGCCGACGTACGTTAATCCCTGCTCGGGCGGCAGACTGCTCATTGCCACCTACCGCATAGGTATATTGGCCGAAGCGGGTGCGCGACAGGATGAAGTGCATGACGGCCAGCAGGATCACCGTGACGATGACCGGATTCCACCCGGAGCCGAGCCATTGCAGTCCCGCGTTGTCCACCGATACAGTCATGCCACTGCCTGCAGCGAGAAAACCGGCACCGCGGGCAATACCGTACATCCCGAGCGTCCCGATGAATGCTGGAACACGATATCGCGCAACGAGCGTGCCGTTAATAGCGCCTGGAATGACTGATACAGCAATGGTCAGCGGCACAGAGAGGCCGAGCGCCCACGGTGATGAGCCTCCGAGCAAAGTGAACTGGGCAGCGCACACCGCTGCAAGGCCCATGACGAATCCGACAGACAGATCGATGCCCGCAGTGATGATCACGAACGTCTGACCAATCGCGAGAAGCATCGGTGCGCTTGCCGCAAGTGCTATCGACTGCAGGTTGTAGGCATTGAAAACGAAGGACCTTTGCTGGATTACCTGCGACCAGATTTCAAAGAAGAGGCAGAGCACCGCCAGAAATAGCCAGGGCCAGAAACGGCCAACCAGCGCCTTGTAGTCGATCGTCCTTGGAGCCGGCGCTGTGCCAGTCGCTCGTGGCCGACCGGAAAGTGAGGTGGCTTTTTGCATTGCAGTGTCTCCAGATAGCCCTTACCAATCACCGACGGCGGTTTCGAGCCGCCGCCGGCACAAATCAGTTTGAGTAGATGTATTGCTTGACGTCAGCGTTGTCGATGTTCGACTTGTCCATGACGACGAAACCGGTGCTTTTCTCCTTCGGGACCGGCTTGCCCCGGATTGCGTCGACTGCATACTTGACGCCGTAGTAGCCCATGTCGGCTGGGCGCTGGGCGATTGCGTAGTCGACCAGGCCGCTCTTGATATCCTTATCGATGCCCGGTACGGCGTCGAAAACGATCAGCTTAACCTTGCCGCTCTTTCCGGACATGTGGATCGCCTGCGCCACACCTTTGCCGGAAAACGTATTCGTGCCGAATACGCCGGATAGACCAGGCTCGCGCGCCATCACACCCGATACATCCGAAACCGCCTTGTTCGCGTCGTCTTCGCTATACAACGTCGGCAGCACCTTGATGTTCGGATACTTTTTCATTTCTTCCTGGAAGCCCTGCACCCGCGCATCGGTGCTCGAGACACCCGGTTTGAGGCTTTCGCAGAAGACGATGCCCTTTTCACCGAGCGCCTTCGCCAGCGTTCGTGCTGCAATACGGCCGCCTTCTTTATTGTCAGACGCTACGAACGAAAGCGGGAAGTCCGCGTTTCCGCTGCCCGTCTGATACCGGCCGGTGCCGATGTAAGTGTCCACAGTGATGACCTTGATTCCCGCATTCTTTGCTTCCGTCAGCGGCTCGATCAGTTGCTGTGCGTCCACGGGAGAAACCAGGATCGCATCGGGACGTTTGGCAATGAATGCCTTGAGGATCGGCACCTGCTCCGTGGTGTTCCAACTTTTCGGAAGCTGGAAAAGCAGCTGGGTGTTGTCCTCCGCTGCCGCCTTCTGGGCACCGCGGTACATCGTGAAATAGAAGGGATCGACCACCCCGGGCAACAGGGCCACAACGGGGTGATCCTTGTCCGCATGCGCCGGAGGTGCGGCTAGCGCCGAGAGCATCAGCGCGCCCATCACTGCACTGATCACACGACGGCATGTACGCACGGGGTGTGTTGCGCACAACGGCTTCGTCAAGCTGTTCATGTCTGTCTCCTGTCTCTTTCCGGGTTTCAAAAATCAGTCTCGCCGGCTTCATGCCGAAACGTTTAGCGAAACGTTTCGTTGAATCTAAAACCTGTTTTTGCGCAAAGTCAATCAACCTCGGGTAAACATGCACAGGCTCTATAGCTGTCACTTTTTCGCTCGAGTTCGGACTTGCATAGTGGAAACCCGGATGTATCTATCGATCCCCGCTTGCTATAAATCCGCTCAACGAAACGTTTCGCTAAACGTTTCGCCAGCTAACGAAATTGACGGAGACCCGACTCATGTACACGAGACAGGCGATGCATGAACTAGACATCAACGACAAGTTGACCAGCGAGCAGGTGAAGGAACTCGACGAAAAAGGATTTTTCGTCGTCGAAGACGTGCTGAGCCCGGACGAGTGCCGCTCGATGGCCCGCGAGTTTGAGCGGCTCCATGAAGCCGAGCGCCTCACGGGTGGACATGAAGTTCACGTCGAGCCCGGTGCGCGGCGCGTGTCGAACATCTTCAACAAGACGTCAGTGTTCGACAAGTGCCTGGAACTGCAGCCGGTGTTGGCCACAGCCCACAAGCTGCTGGGGGAGATCAAGGTGCATGGCGCCAATCTCCGCGATCCGGTGAAGGGATTCGGTCATCAGCAATTGCACGCCGACGTGCCGAAGCACTTCGAAAATGACTGGTGGGTGGTCAATGCCGTCATCCTGTTTGACGACATGACGCTGGAAAACGGCCCCACCCGGGTTGTACCCGGGTCGCACAAATGGGCACCGATTAACGTGCCTGTTGTTAACCAGGGCGACTGGGAGCCCGGCCCCATTTCCGAAGAAGATCGCAAACGGATTCCCGCCGATCTGGACGCACCGTATCCGGGTGAGGTCTATCTGACTGGTCGGGCTGGCACCGTCTTCATCATGAACGCGTCGGGCTGGCACAGCGGCACGCTCAAAAAGAACGACGCAAACCGCCGGGTACTGCATCTCACGTATACTCGGCGTGACCTCCCGCAGCAGCTCGTCCAGCTCGACCATCTCACCCCGGACCTGTACGAGCGGATGTCACCCGCACAGCGGTTCCTCCTCGAAATCGAGCCGCCCCGTACGCCGGACGGCATCTTGCGGCAGCCGAAGCGCGAGCATGCGGGATGGTGGAACTGAACGAACAGGAAGCTCGGGGCACAACTGCATGGCGAGAAAATCATGGCAACAATGAAGGATGTCGCACGTCTAGCGGAAGTAAGTCTGGCGACCGTCTCGGCGGTCCTGTCGGGATCCACCTACGTGAGTCCGGATCTCACGGAGCGCGTGCGCGTCGCTGTCAAGGCGTTGGGTTACGCGCCGAACACAGTCGCGAGCAGTCTGAAAAAGGGCACCACCAAGCTATTGGGCCTGGTCGTCCCGGACATCACGAACCCATTCTTCACCGAGTTCGTGCATTCCATTCAGAAACGCGCTCACGTCCAGGGCTACTGTGTTCTGTTGTTCGACAGCGATCGGAATCTTGAACAGGAGCATGCCTATCTCCGCATGCTCCGCGCCCATCTGGCCGTCGGCACGATCCTCTGTGCATCGGCACCGGAAGAAGCCTACGACAAGGTTCGTTCGGAGATCGGCATCATGCCTGTTGTAACGGTCGACCACGTGGTCTGCCCCAACGAGTGGGATTCGGTTGCTCTCGATAACGTTGCCGCAGCACGCCTTGCAGTACAGCACATCCTGGAATTCGGCCATCGGCGCGTCGCAATCATCTCCGGTCCGCAGAACCTGCTGCCTGGTCGTGATCGCTTGCGCGGCTTCGCCCAGGCGATCGCAGCCGCGAATCTGCCGGTCAATCCCGACTACGTGAGACAGGGCGCATTCGGCGAGCACGACGCCTATACCGCGGCGCTTGAGCTAATGGATCTCCCGGAGCCGCCGTCAGCCATCTTCGTGGCCAATAACCAGATGCTGATTGGCACGATGCGGGCATTGGCGGAAAAGCATCTCGCGTGTCCCGCGGACGTATCAGTCACCGCGATCGACGATTTTCCATGGGCGAACGCTTTCTCTCCCGCACTGACCACGGTCCGGCAGCCCGTTGACGCGATGGCCGAAGCGGCGCTCAACATGCTGCTCGAGCGCATCAGGGGGGACGAGCGAAGCCCTCGGCATATGGTATTTCCGCCGGAACTGGTCGTGCGTCAATCGTGCAGCAGTCCAGCGGCGTTCGGCAAAACGGAAAGTCAAGGAGCCGCCCGGACTGCAAGCGCGACGGCACGCGACAGTTCCGACAAAAAGTCGCGCGTGAAGAAGACGGATTTAGCGGGAACGGAAGGAAACATCGATCTTCCGACGGCTGCCCGCTGACTGGCATACATATGGTCGTGTCGCATTAGCGCGGGGACGCGAAAATGCGCGTCTGACGGATGTGCGTGCGCTGGTACGTGGCCTATGGGCTGAGCCTGCGAAATCTGGAAGAGATGAGGGCTGAACGCGGCATCGATGTCGACCATTCAACCGTGCATCGCGATGGGCCATCAAGCTGCTGCCCGCTCTGGAAAAGGTGTTCCGGGTCCGCAAGCGTCCAGTCGGCAAGAGCTGGCGCGTAGATGAGACGTATATCAAGGTCAAGGGACAGTGGAAGTACTTGTACCGGGCCGTGGACAAGGCGGGAGACACGATCGATTTTCTGCTGCGCGCGCATCGTGACAAGGCAGCGGCGAAGCGCTATTTTCAGAAGTCGATCGAGCATAACGGCGAGCCCGAGGTAGTGACCATCGACAAGGGCGGAGCAAATCTCGCAGCGCTTGAGGCCATCGACGCCGGGCGCCAGACACCGATCTGGATCCGTCAGTCCAAATACCTGAACAACATAATCGAACAAGATCACCGGGCGATCAAGCGCCGAACCCGCCCGAGGCTGGGGTTCAAGAAATTCCGCTGCGACAGCATCCCGTTGGGTGGTATTCAAATAATGCACATGATCGTCAAGGGACAGATGTATGACGGCGGGATCGATCAAACTCCCCCACAGCAGTTCTATTCACTGGCGGCATAACCGTTCCTTACCATACCGGACTCTGTCGTCCGGTCAGCCTTACCGCGACAAAACCGACCCGTTTCATGAAGGCAGCCACGTGTCCACGCAGAACATGGAGTTGCAGATCTTCTTCCGCTCATTGGAAGCGCGTCATCCTCCGCCTGATCCTCAACTTAAGTAGGACTGCCGGTAGCGGCGCTCCCGGGATGGCTCTTGGTTTTTATCCGTGCGGTCAGCGCGGAAGCGTTGCTATGTCATCGGGGCTCGACATGACCAAGCAGCTCCATCAGCGATTGCGGGCGGCCATCAAACAACGCCGCGTAGTAGACCGTGTTCGACAACACATTCTTGACGTAGTCGCGGGTTTCGTTGAACGGAATGGTCTCCGCGAAAATCGCGCCTTCCACCGGACGCGGGAGGTTGGCCTGCCACTTGCGCGGGCGTCCAGGGCCGGCATTGTAGCCGGCGGTCGCGAGTACGGCCGAACGGTCAAGCTGGTTGTAAATCATCGACAGATAATACGTGCCGAGCAGGATGTTCGTGTCGATCTCATTCATCCTCGCCCGCGAGTTCGGACCGAGCCCGATCTTCCTCGCGACCATCTCCGCGGTTTCCGGCATCACCTGCATCAGGCCACCCGCGCCAACCTCCGAGCGCGCGCTGATGATGAAGCGCGACTCCTGGCGAATGAGGCCATACGCCCATTCGATACCGAACCCGGTGGACTGGGCATGTCGCTCGACAATCGCGCGGAACGGCGCCAGATAGCGCAGCGAAAAATCGTGCTCGGTCTGCGTCCTGTCGGCGGTGCTCACCGTCCGGTCGTAGAGCTCGATGCGGCGTGCGTACTCGGCGACTGCGAGCAGTTGCCGGTCGGTCATGCCGCGCAACTGCCAGTTCCACTCCCGGTTGCCTTCCGTGCGCAGGTTCAGCGCATAAAAGCGTTTTGCCAGTTCAAAGCCGGGTGTCTGGCCGGCCTTCTTAACTTCTTCGTCGGTCACTTTGATCTGTGGCGGAATCACGATCTGCTGGCCGAGCGCCTCGGAGGCCAGTTGGCCATAGAAGGTGTAAGTTCCCGCGATCTTCCCGAATTCCTGGTTCGCCGCTGTCACCTCGCCGGCCTGTTTCAACGCGCGTGCGTACCAGTAGACCCACGGTGGTTGTGCGCGCAGTGCGGCCGGCATCTGCTCGATCGACCAGCGCACCATCATCCAGTCTCCTGCCAGCAGCGCGCTACGCGTGCGCCACTCATAGGCCTGGCTCGACAGGGGCGCGTTCGCCGACAGCCGGTACCAGTCCACCGCGCCTGGTAGCTGCCGGGTCGCTGCCTGATACGCAATCGTGCCCCAGCCGATAGCGCGTTCCGCCAGGGTGAGCGCCGGTGCGATCGCGGTGAAGATGGCTGCGGCCGCTGCCGGATCGCTGGCCGCCACCTGCGTGATGGCGAGCAGCGCGAGTTGATGTGACGCCGCGTCCATCGGGACGCCTTTCGCCAGCAGCGCGCGCGGCTGGTTCCTCGCCTGATCGAGCCGCAGCGGATCCGGGCGTGCCGTGCCCAGCGCATCGACCAGTCTGCGGCCGGTCCTCGTCGCGCCTTGTTCATAGGCCTCGCGAATCTGCTGCCAGACATCCTCCGGAGTGAACTGGTGATTACCGTCGAGCGCGGTGATCAGATCGACGCAGCCGTCGCCGTACCACTTCGGCTCGACGAGCAGCGCGCGCGCCGCGTCGGCGACGTTTTCACCCCGCGCGGCGCGCGACTCGAGCGCATAGCAGTTCACCTGCGTGTCGTCGTTTAGGACGAACAGGGAATATTGGGAATCGAAATCCTTCCAGTCGTGGCGCGCGCCCAGCACGCGCAGGTAGTCGTTGCGCAGACGGTCGGCAATCGCCTGTCCGTCGTAGCGTTGCAGAAACGATAGCACCGGTACGTCCGGCGCATCGAGATTCGCATGCCCCGCGCCGTTGAACAGACGCGGCTTGATCTGAAAATAGCTGAGATAAGCCGGCGCTGGATAATTTCGGATTAGGCTCGCCATCTGCGCGGCACGCCCGGGATCGTTGTCGCGGGCGGCGTCACGCAACTTGATGAAAATCTGATCGTCAGCGGCAAGCGAGGAGAGTCGGGTGGGATGTCTGGCCACCGCCGTGCCAGACACGACGAACGTCGCGGCGGCAAGGGCAAAGCCGATCGCGCGAGACGCCCGGTGACGTCGTGTGGACATCGCTGTTCTTACCTTGTTTCAGTGCAGAAAATTGAGCCAAAGCTTAGGCCGCAATTCGGCGAAGCGATGCTTCGAAAAAGACTGGACGGAGCCCGTAATTCGGCGCTTTGCGAGCCGGATGGTTGCCTGCACCACGCACGCGGAGGTGGTTCGCAACCTGCGTACAAAGGAAGCCGTGCGCTGGATCACCACGCCGCTTGATTGCGTTGTCGCGAGATCGTGGCGGGGGCGCCGTCTCACGCATCTAATTCCAGCCTAATTCTCAAGGGGGAGAATTCGTTCCGCAGCACCTCCCGAGCGCTGTACCTTCAGCTTGGTGTGGAATAGCCGCAGCCCGGGTCTAAAAATCTCGACTACTTAATTGTCGATGGTTGGTGACCTTATCTGAGTGGAACGCAGTATGCCATTCGCTTAACCTGACAAAGCCGGCAAAAGCCCACAACCAGCTGTTGGTGCGACCAATCGCTCTTGACGTTATCTTCCGCGCCTGCATAGACTTTGGACGTATTCAGGCCAGTTCTTCAGAACATTGACTATCTGAGGAAACGCATAGAAATCCTGCCCGAATGAAACCGGCCCCCGTCAACGAGCGACGTCGCGTTGCCTGTTCGCTGCTCGCACTGTCTGCGTTCGCCCCGACCGCACTCCGAGGCGCGATGCATGCATCCGTTGCAGGCACGGTTAGCAGATGGCCCGTGTTGCTGTTCATTCCCTACGCCGGAAGCGATCTCGGATTCAGCGAAGCCGCATATCGCGGCTACCTCCAGGTCCGCCACAACGGCTACCGGATGACCGTCGTGCGCGATGCCGACAGTCTGGGTGCCGCGCGAATTCTCACGGTTATCGGCCGCCACTACACGGCAGGTGTACGCGGTTTCATTCTGGCAGGCGCTGAACTGAGCGCAGTCACCGCAACGGCCGCAGCACAATACCCGCAAGCCTATTTCGCGACCTTGTCGGGTAAGGCGAGTGGCCCCAACGTCGTCAACTATTGTCTCGATTGCAAGAGCCTCGGGGGCGCGCTTGCTGGTGCTGTTGCCGCGAGCGTGTCGAAGACGAAGACCGTCGGCTTCGTCGGCGGCGTAGAGTCTGTCGACGGTACGGAGGCGCAAAGCTTCAGGCAGACCGTACTTGCCAAGGCGCCCGACGCAACGGTTCTGGTAGATTGGGTCGGCAACTGGGATGACCGCCGACGCACGCAGCAGTTGACCGTGCAGCAGATCGATGCCGGCGCCGACGTACTCGTTGCAGATGCAAATGACGCGGTGATCGTCGCGGCCGCCCGCCATCCGCGCGTCCGCGTGATCGGCTGGATGGCCGATGCATCCCGTCGGTACGGAAACGTCGCGGCGAGCGTGATCATCGACACGAGCATCATTTTCCGGCGTTTCGTCGATGGAGTGGTCGCGGGCCGATTTGAGGGCGGCGACTACCCCGTCGTCGATACGGACAAAGTCTGGAAGATCGTGTGGCCGCACGGGTAACCGCTGGTATACGCTGAACTCGATCGCATGAGCTCGTTGAAAAACCAGATTACTGTAACGTTGATCGTACTGGTCACGGCAGTCGGCCTCATCGATGCGTATGCGTCGTATTGGCTGTCGCGCAAGCACATCGGCGAACTGCTCGACGTGCACTTGCAGGGCGCCGCTATCTGGCTGTCCGCCGGCAACGTCGGCGCGATAGGCTCACACGGTCCGCCGCAGCACTCCGTCGACGGCTTTGTCGGGCAAATCTGGAGGAGCGGCGACGCGGCGCCAACGGATAATACCGATCCGGAGCTGCTATTCGATCGCAATGCGCCGGACGGATATTCGATCGAGAGTATCGGCGGGCATGCCTATCGCATTTACACGTTAAGAAAGGCCGACGGCCAGTACACGTACCAGGTCGGACAGCCGGTGGCGTTCCGCGAAGAAACAGCAAGGCATGCCGCGCTCGAAAGCCTGATACCCACGCTCATCCTGATTCCACTCGTCTGGCTCGCTATTCCCTTTGTCGTCAACGCGGCGTTCGCGTCGCTGTCGCGTGCAGCGGCGCAGTCGGAGTTAGTCGGCATTCGGCATCTCGAGCCTCTCGATATATCGGGCGTGCCGGACGAGGTACGACCGTTCGCGGCGTCGGTCAATCGGATGATTGCCCGGCTTCAGGTTGGTATCGACGCTGAGAAACGATTCGTCGCCGATGCCGCGCACGAGTTGCGCACGCCTATCGCTGCGATGCAGTTGCGCGTCGACAACCTCGTCAACGCTCCCGACGAGGCGGCACGCTCCGAGCGTCTGCGCGAATTGCGCGAGGCCATCGCTCGAGCGTCGACGATGATCCGACAGCTTCTCTCGCTAGCGCGAGCTGATGCACAGCTCGATTTGACAGCAATCGAGACAGTGGATCTGTCCCAGTTGGTTCAGAAGCTCGTCGCGGATTTTCTGCCGGTTGCAGATGCACGCTCGATCGATCTTGGTGTAGGGAGGTTCGAGAGCGCGCAAGTTGAAGCGCGTGAAGGAGAATTGCGTATGGCCGTGCGCAATCTGCTTGAGAACGCACTGCGCTATACGCCTGCCGGCGGAACCGTCGACATCGATCTGTTCCGAAGCGCCGACGACTTGGTGGTGCGCGTGACCGACAACGGACCGGGCATTCCGGAAGCGTCCTTGGACCGGGTGTTTGATCGCTTCTTCCGTCTGCGTGCGGAGGATTCGGAAGGTAGTGGTCTCGGGCTTTCGATCGTCAAATCGGTCGTGGCGAAGTACCGGGGTTCTATTTCGCTTGCAAACCGCAGCGATGGACATAGTGGTCTGATTGCTACAATCGTTCTGCCGGCGCGCGGCACTATGTAGGAGAGTGGGCCCTGAATGGCACCGGGTCACGGGTTTCGGTCGGGTAGCGGCGTAACGCTAATTCTCATCAAATAGACACCATACATACTGGCATTGTGACTACGTTCCTGTCAGGTAGCCTTCTCTGAGCAGCGAGTTGCTCGCAGCTCTTTTGGTGATGCCTGCGATCAGTGCGATCGCAGTAGCGACTTGCGGCGAGCGCTTTAGAGATGTTCTAAGGATTATCGCAACCCTTTACAGTACATCTGTCGATCCAATGGAAATGGATCGAATCTTGAAGACATAAGAAGATTGGAATGTATTTCTGACGTTGCTTTGATGTCACGTGTCGGGGAGTAGCGTGATCGAACGTCGGTAGACGCCAATCATCGCGGCGAGGGAAGGGCACTGGCGGCGCAGCGGGCGCATGCACAGGTCGGCTGACTTCATCCGCAGCCGTGCATCGCGACCGACCCCATTTAATAGTCCCGAGGAAGGGCCGTTCCGTCGATTCTCATTCCAATCTCATTCTTAGGATCTAAAATATTTCCTGAGACGAAGATTGCGGATTGGCGGGCTGAAAAGCGCCAGTGCGGAGTGGATTTCGGGAGTTATTGCGAGGGAATCCCTAGTGCAAGATCGTCGCCTACGCGGGAGGGACAACATGCTTAATGTGTATTTACTGCCCGTCGGTTCCGAGGATAGTGAGTGTTCAGCCACTTGTGGAAATCCGGAGCGATACAGCCTCATCAGTTCCGGCATTCTCGAGTGGTTCAGAAAGTTTTTCCCGCGGAGAGCCTATTCGCCTGATGCGAAGCTTCCGAACCGTTGAGAAAAAACCGGCGCATTACGCATGAATCGCAAATCGCTCAGGCGTGAAACGCGCCCGCGGAAGTAAGTTCCTTGCCTTGCGCCCAACGACAACGCTCCATTGCCGTGGACATTGCACTATGCGAGTGCTCATAGTCGAAGACGACCTGCAGATCGGTCAAAGTTTGCTGCGCGCGCTTCAGGATGCGGAGTACAGCGTCGACTGGGTCCGCGACGGCAATGCCGGCAGCGCGGCCATCGCTGCCGTTGAATATACGCTGGTCTTGCTCGATCTTGGTTTGCCCGGCATGGGCGGCATCGAATTGCTGAAGGCGGCGCGTGAGAAGGGGAGCAAGGTACCCATACTGATCCTGACCGCACGTGACGATCTTGACGTCCGGGTCCAAGGGCTCGATTTCGGCGCTGACGACTATGTTCTCAAGCCCTTCCACCTGCCCGAACTGCTCGCGCGGATTCGTGCCGTGTTGCGTCGCAGGGCAGGCTTTGCGTCGTCGCGTCTAGGCAATGACACGTTGAACCTCGATCTCGACAAACGAACTCTATGCTGCAACGGGGTGTCATCCGTTCTGTCGGCGCGCGAATTCGCATTGATGTTCGCGTTCCTTGAGCGCCCCGGCACTATCCTTTCGCGAGATCAGCTCGAGGGGAAGCTTTATGGTTGGGGTAAGGAAGTCGAGAGCAATGCGGTCGACGTGCTGATCCACGGTGTACGCAAGAAGTTCGGACAGTCTGTGATTCGCAACGTGCGTGGCCTCGGCTGGACTGTGACGCTCGGCGAATCGCCCGCCGTGTGACCGCGCGTTTCGGCTACGTTCCCGTACGACGGCGATGTCAATTTTCCGGGCTCTTGTTGGCGGAAAAAAGCGAATCTCCAATTATTCTTCTTCGGAGCACTTGTGATGATCGGAGACCCCCGAAGAAAAGCATAGTTCTGCGTCGCTCAGGAAGCAGCCATTCACATATCGAATCGTGCTAATCCATACTTTCGTAAACATTACGCCGTTGCCGGTCTTGCCGGCCGATGTTCAGCAGAACACGTTCGCCCGGTCACCGTAGAACACCAACCGGCTTGCCATAGCGCGACGCCCGCCGTGGAAGCGGAGTCCCAGGCTCGAAATTCGCGCCGCGCTCTTCAGCTCCTCGATATTCGCATTTTTGTTCCATTGAACAAAGCCCGGCTCGCGGCACCTGATGTTCCCTCCTACTAATGGTTATCTAAGTTATCACGCGCACTATGCAACCTAAGCGCAACGGATTGATGTCTTTTCAAACGCGCATTGGGTGCCTCGGCACGCTGGATCGTGATATTTATTATGAAAACATTCAACCATATTAAGTCGCTTTTAAGTTTCATGATTATGTGACCATGCAAGGCTTATGGCGGAGCGGCTTCCGCTAATGACGATGAATCCGAGTCCGAGTTGGCTTCGAAAAAGGCGCTTGAGGATGAACGGATCAGCCCATTTTGCCGGCCTTAATCAAGTTGGAAAACCTCCGCCGAAATATTCCGGCGAAAGTTAGAAATTAATCAATCTCCTGGGCAGCGCTCAATTTCGTAGGCATCACTTGCCAGTGCCGGCATGCGGTCATTCGTCGTGTCCAGAAATCGGATTTTGTCCGATCGAGCCGGGTCGCCAGAAAAACCAGTCTCTGTGCGACTCGCAAACAGATTCGATGTCTTTTTCAAAAGACTGCAACCCGTTGTACCTGTTATTGCGACAGAACCGAATGAGGAAGACCGTGTACATATTCAAGCATTCATCGCATTGTGAGTCTGCGCGGACATTGACGTCGGCGCTTTGTTTTGAGGATTGCTGCGGCCGCAAGCGTCGGACCGTGGTTGCGTTGGCCTCTGCCGTAACGTCGCTTGCCGCGCTGTTTGTTCCGGTTGCTGTGCGAGCCCAGTGCAACAGCAGCGCCGGCCCGGCGCTGCCAGCGGCGCCGGCACAGACCAACTTTTCCAATCAGTCGTTTGGCGCAGCGCCGCTTCCCCAGTACTACCTGAACGCCGCGGGGCAGGCGGGATGCAAAGGCGCCGACGACGGCTCCTGGAACGGAGTGGGCCAGGATGGCTTCGCCGGTCAGTCGGGTGGTTCCTTTAACAGTGTCAACAGCGGAATTACGGTGAAGGGGGGATTCGCGCCGACCTTCATCAGCCCCACTATGGGAGCGGGATGGTCCGTCGACGGTGGTGATGGTGGTGCTGGCGGACAGGGCGGTTATGACGCCAATGGCTCCGCCCACACGGGAAACGGCGGGGCGGCAGGCAATGGCGGCGCGGTCTCCGTGCAGTTTAGCGGCACGGTTGGTCCCGACCCGAAAGGTGTCCTTCCGGAAGTTGCGCTCGACGTGGAAGCCAATGGCGGCACCGGCGGAGTGGGTGCCGTGTCCAATGCCCAAGGTACTGAGCCGCTATACGGCGGCAACGGCGGAGCAGGGGGGCGGGGTGGTCAGGCAGCGCTTAACGCCTCCGGCAGCATTCAGTTCTATGGTGTCGGCCTGCGAGCGTCCGCCCTGGGCGGGACCGGCGGGGTAGGTGGCAACTCGCCCACTCCGGGCGATTTGGTTGTAGAAGGCCATGGAGGCAAGGGCGGCAACGGCGGCAACGGCGGTACCGCGACGCTTGCCTTTCAGAACGGCAGTCTGACCGCCAGCACCACGGCAGGCCAGATCTTTCCGATGCAGGCCGACGCCGATGGCGGTACGGGCGGCAGCGCTGGTGGCGCGTACGGTGGAAGTGGCAGTTTTGGCGGGACCGGCGGCAACGGAGGTGACGGCGGCACAGCGAGCGCGGAACTCGGCAGCGGTGGTCAGATCGTGTTCTCCGACCGGATGCAACCGGCGAACAGTCGGTATCAGCCGGGCAGCGGCGTAACCGCCAAGGCGAACGGCGGAGCGGGCGGGGGCGGTGGCACTGCCATCGACGGCTCATTCCGCAATGAGGGTGGTGTGGGCGGCAACGGCGGAATTGCCGGCAGCGCCAGCGCCACCGTCCTTGGTTCCATCGATTACACCGCGAATGTTCCGGCCGGGCAGTCTGCTGCCGGGCTGATCGGGGGTGAGGGGGTGCTGGTGCAGGCCAATGGAGGCGCCGGCGGTATCGGTGACGGCGCCCAGAGCACTGTCGTGGGTGAAGGCGGTGATGGTGGTAAGGCTGGCGCTGGCGGGAAGGCTTCGCTGACCCTTGGAGACGCGACGAACACGGCGACAATTAAAACGAACGGCCCATATACACACGGCGCGTTGTTGCAAAGTGTCGGAGGCGGCGGGGGCAATGGCGGTAGTGTCAGCTTCGCGCTGGCCGGCACGGGCGGTGCAGGTGCCGCGGGCGGCGATGGCGGCGCGGTCACAGTGAACTCGGACCACGCCTTTGTCACGGTCGGCAGTCAATCAGGCGTAGGCAGCATCCCGCTGATCGCGCAAAGCATCGGCGGTGGCGGCGGAAGCGGCGGCGACGCCAGCGGCGTCACCGCTGGCGCGGGCTTCGAGATCGGCGGCAACGGCGGCCAGGGCGGCAATGGCGGCGCGGTGAAACTCGCGCTGGGCCAGAACAGCGTGTTTGGCAGCCTCGACCAGAGCGGCGGAGCCGGCATCCTTGCGCAAAGCATTGGCGGCTCCGGCGGCAATGCCGGCAGCGCGACGTCGAGCGGCGGGGGGCTGATCACCATGGTGATCGGCGGTGATGCCCACGGTGGCGGCGCGGGCGGCCAGGTCACCGTTGACAACGCCGCACTCGTCACGACCTACGGCGACCACGCAGCCGGTATCAAGGCTCAGTCGATCGGCGGCGGTGGCGGCAATGGCGGCAACGCTACAGCGTTCACCGTCGGCGGCCCGCTGTCGAGTTCGGTTGCCATCGGCGGACAAGGCGGCGGAGGCGGCGCGGCCGGCGCGGTGTCGCTGACCAACACGGGGCAGGTCGTTACGTATGGTTCGGACGCCGAAGGTGTCGTGCTGCAAAGTATCGGCGGCGGCGGCGGCTCCGGCGGCAGCGCCACGGCGCGTGCCGTTGCCGCATCGGCCAGCCCAAATATTCCTTCGATCAGTGTCAGCGCCGCTATCGGCGGCGCCGGCGGGACCGGCAACACCGGCGGCAACGTCACGCTCGATAATTCCGCCCTGATCACCACTGCGGGCGACAGCGCGACCGGCGTTTTCGCGCAGTCCGTCGGTGGCGGCGGTGGTACGGGCGGCGACGCAACCGCCGCGTCCTACTCCGCGTCGCCTGCCAAGGGGTCGTCCCTGTCGGTCTCCGTGGCTCTCGGAGGCAGCGGCGGCAGCGGCGGCACGGGCGGCGCCGTCAACCTGGAAAACTCCGGGCTGATCGCCACCTTTGGCCAGGACGCCCACGGCGTGTTCGCACAGTCAATTGGCGGTGGCGGCGGCAATGGCGGAACGGGGGATGCCTCGGCAACGGCGGCTAACGCCAAAGCCAGCTTCAGCGCGTCAATCGCGGTGGGCGGAACGGGTGGAACCGGGGGGACGGGCGGCACGGTCGGCCTGACCAACGACGGTTCGATCACGACGCGCGGCGACGGCGCCGATGCCGTGTTCGCCCAGAGCGTGGGCGGCGGCGGCGGCGCAGGCGGCGGTGGTACCGCTGCGGCCAGCGGCGGCAAGGATGCTATCGCCGTGGGTGTTGGCGGCAAGGGTGGCGTCGGCGGCGACGGCAACACGGTGACGACGATCAACAACGGCAACATCGTCACCCGCGGCGCGGCCTCGACCGGCATCTTCGCGCAAAGCGTCGGCGGCGGCGGGGGCAAAGGCGGCAAGGGCGCGGCGGCCGCGGGCGGCAGCGGCGGCCTCGACACGATCTCCAACGCCCAGACCCTGTTTGGCATTCTGGGTCAGGGCCTCGGCCTCAACCAGAATGTGCAGAACCTGGGCAACAACATCCTGCAGGTCGGAGTGCTCGGTGAAAAAATCAAAGCGACTTATGGTGATCTGGAAAAGCTCCTCACTCAGCCGGATGGGGTATCGAAAGTTCTGGGCACCGTGAACCAGATCAGCGTCGGCGTGGCGGTCGGCGGCAGTGGCGGCGCGGGTGGCTTGGGCGGCGCGGTGAATGCCAGCAACACCGGCGCGATCGGCACCTATGGCGCGCAATCCCACGGCATCTTCGCGCAGAGCGTTGGCGGCGGCGGCGGCAGCGGCGGCGCGGCGAGTTCGACCGGCAAGTCGAACAATGATTCGAAGGTGCAGGCCGCGGTCGCCGTGGGCGGCAGCGGTGGCGCGGCGGGCTCGGGCGGGGCGGTGAGTGTCGTGCAGAAGGCAAATGGTGCAGTCGAGACGCAGGGGGTGGAAGCGTTCGGCGTGTACGCGCAGAGCGTAGGCGGCGGGGGCGGCAACGGCGCGATGTCGGGGGCGGTCAGCGGTTCGCTGAAAAGCCTGTCGATCGCCGTGGGCGGCAATGGCGGAGGCGCCGGGAATGGCGGCGACGTGAGCGTCAGCAACGGCGGCACGGTCACGACACTTGGCAAGCACAGCGTCGGCATCCTCGCGCAAAGTATCGGAGGCGGCGGCGGTGTCGTGACGACCGCAAGCAGCGATGAGACATTCGATCCTTCCAAAGCCGTCCAGAATCCGCAGGGACGGATCGCCGACATCTACGGGGTGACACTGAGCTTCGGCGGTCAGAACGGCAGTTCGGGAAATGGCGGCGGCGTCACTGTCAACACGCAAGGCAACGTGACGACGAGCGGGCTTGACGCGCACGGTATCGTCGCGCAGTCGATCGGCGGCGGGGGCGGGTTCGTGGTGGGCGGACAGATCAACACGAGCACGCTCGTTGGCGCCGGGGGCGCGAGCGGCAATGGTGGCAACGTTCTTGTCGTGGACACCAACAACACTGTCTCTACCACCGGCGACGGTGCGTATGGGATCGTCGCACAATCGATCGGCGGTGGCGGGGGCTTTGCCGGCGACCCGTCCGCCCCGAACTACTACGATGACAATACGAGCGGCACGGTATTCGCCAACAGCGGCAATGGCGGCACCGTCAACGTCATCGTGGCAAACGGCGGGAAGGTCGTGACGACCGGCCGGTACGCGCCGGCAATCTTCGCGCAATCGATCGGCGGTGGCGGTGGTCTGGTGGCCTCCAACAACAACTCAAGCACGCTCGGCCCGCTGCATGATGTGGCACGTGGCAGCGCGGGTGGCGCCGGCGTGGGCGGCCTGGTCGCCGTCAACGTCAGGGATAACGACACGGTCATGGCCACAGGCGTCGGGTCCGCCGGCATCCTGGCGCAAAGCGACGGCCAGAAAGGCGGGCAAATCTCGATCCACCTGGCGCCCGGGTCGAAAGTCATAGGCGGCACGACCGATCCCAATTTCCGGACCTCCCCAATGGGGGGATTGGACCCGGAGTTTCGCGACGCTGCCGCCGTCCGTCTGATTGGCGGCAATAACAACATCATCACCAACCAGGGCACCATCCAGACCTTAGGCAAATACGCGATCCTGGTGGACCCCACGCTGTATGGCGAGGCGTCCGCCACCACCACGGTCAACAACTCCGGCACTATCACCGGTGACATCCACGTCCTTGGTGGCCCCGGCAACAGCGTTGTCAACAATCTGCCCGGTGGCGTTATCGACACACCGGCCACGTTGAACGTCGGAGGCGGCACGGTGAACAACGCCGGTACGCTGAAAGTCGGCGGCGCGAAGTCGGTCGGCAATACGGTTCTCACCGGCAATCTCGTGCAGAGTTCGACGGGCACGCTGAACGTACAGATCGATCCGGCCAACAAGCGGTCCGGTCTGCTCAACATCACGGGTACCGCCGCGCTTGCCGGCAAGGTGCAGGCCGATCCGGCGAGCTATCTCAAGAGCACGACCACCGTGCTGTCGGCGGCCGGCGGAATTCGGCCGGATGCGGCGCTCGCGGGTTCTTCTACGCCGGTCTACCGCTTCACGCCACTGGTGCAGGGCAACACCGTCGCGATCAAGACCGATGCGGACTTCGTCGGTGCGAGCAAGGGGGCTTCGGCCACGCAGCAGAGTGTCGCAGCCAACCTGGACCGGTTGTGGAACAGTGCCGATCCTACCTTTGCACCCATCTTCGGAGCCTTCGGTAGCGCCGGTAGCACGGCGGGCTATGCCCAGACGCTAACCGCCGTTTCCGGCCAGGAGTTGCTCGGCGTTGCCGCTGCGCGCTACCAGTCTAGCCAGGCATTCTCGCGCTCTGTCTTCAGTTGTCCAGAGTTCGGCGACGACGACACCACCGTGAGAAAGCAGGGCTCCTGCGTGTGGTTCCGCGCCACGGGCATGTGGGAAAACCGCAGCGCCGACGCTTCGTTCCCAGGTTTCGGCTGGCAAGGTACGACGCTGAAGGTTGGCGGGCAGGTCCAGCTGCAGCCCGGCTGGTTCCTTGGTGGCGCCATCGGCTACGAGACAGACCGCTTCACCGGCAACGACAACCTGACGAGCGCCAACGGCAACGCGCTTCTTGGCGTCGTCGCGCTCAAACACGAGGTCGGGCCGTGGACTTTCAGCGGTGCGGTGGACGCCAGCTACGGCTGGCTGAACAGCTCGCGCGTGATCCCGAGCGCCAATGCGGTGGCGACCGCGTCTCCCAATTCGTTCAATCTCGGAATGCACATGCGCGCGGCCTATCAGATTCCGTTCGGCCGTTTCTACCTGGAGCCGGCGCTCGACGGCGACCTGAACTACATCAATCTACCGGGTTACACGGAGAGCGGTGCGGGCGCGCTCAACCTGAAGGTGAATAGTGCGAATAGCGTCATTGCGACCGGCACGCCGAATCTGCGGATCGGGACGCGCGCGCAGATCGGGTCAGCGACAGTCGACGCTTATGTCGGCGCCGGGGTGAGCTTCATTGCAGGCAATAGCTACATGACCAACGCCTCGTTCGCCGCTGCCCCGGGTTTCGGCAGCTTCACCAATACGCTCAGCAATGCGCACGTTGCAGGCAGGTTTTCCGCTGGGGTAGAGGTCTATACGACCAAACGTCTCGATGTGCGTCTGCAGTATGACGGCGTCGTTGCCGCGCACGAGGTCGAGAATGGCGGCCAGATCCGGTTCAAGTACCGGTTCTGAAAAAAGTTCGGGACCCGGACAATGCAGCAAAAGCCATAAAGCGTAGTTGGATTGGCGACGAGGATGCGCTGTCGCAAATCCGGTTCGGGTACCCAGTGCGCGAGTTGATTCAACACGCGCGCGTCGTCGACGTGACGGAATGGGCTTATGACGGTCGATTTTTCGCCCGGCTCGTGTTTTAAGCAGTGGCCGTGAGTTCGGGGAATAAACGGCTGGAACAACGGTTTTTTAAGCGGTCATGTATCAAAGCGACAGGAATTGCTTGTCCTTCTTGCCATTACGCGCTGTGGACCTCGGATTTCGCGCCTCAAAGCGGCAAGAATCGCGGCAGCGGAGGCCGCCGGGCGGAGCGCATCTTCAGCGGAGAAAGCTAGTCGCCCTGGACAGCAGTTGCTCGAATCGCCGAAACCACGGCATGTGTTTATCGCCGTCCGCCGTACTCATAGTGACCGATAAACGCCCACCCACCGTTGCGATCCCCACAACAGGTATCGGTTCCGCGTTCAGCAACAGGTAGGCTGCTCTGACACGGACACCCGACTTCGAATTGCTGAAGGGGAGCATTCCGAGGTTCGAAAGTACGGTCTGGTACCCGAGCTCGCAACGTATCGCCCCCCACAATGCCTGCATGTCCTCCTCGCTTCGGATGTTCGCTAGCATCGACCGCATTGCCTTGATGCTGTCGAGTAAGGGCGGCAATGTGCGCGCCTGATCCAGCTGAGTCCGCACGGTTCGCGCCGCCTCCCAGAAACAGTCGGTCTTACCTTCGGTGATCGAGGTGATACCGGATGTAATATACAACCCGACATCGTCTTCGATGGAAGGCAAATGGTGACGTGCATTGATGGGTGACAGACTGCGCCGCGATGGCCCTTCACTGGCAAGAAGCGCGGCGGCCGTCAGGGCGCTGTGAAGCGTCGTACGTTCGTAACGGCAGCGCAAACCCAGTTCGTCGACGACATCGGGCGAGAGTGAAAACGTCGCGATGACAGGCTGTCGCGAGGGTATGTGACCGACTGTCATCGAGACAGCGTCATACCGTGAAGCGGTCGAGCCGGGGGTGATCAGTTGTTCGCGGCTCATGCGCGCTGGCAGTGGGGCGCGAATTTCACCCTGCACCGCTGCGAGAATATCCCTTGTGAGATAAACGGCGGAGATACCGTCGCCAATGGCGTGATGAACGGCCAGTAGCAAATGCGAAGTCGATTCGCCCTGAACAAGGCGTACGCGTATCAAGGGGCCTTTCTCCGCGTCAAAACGCGTATGGAGTTCGCGGGTCGCGGCACCCATCCATGCAGCCTCGCCTGTTCCATGATCCAGTCGAAACTGGATGGGCTCGCCAGTCGCGACGAATCTCGGCCGTGCCCCAGGGTCGCAGACAATGCGGACGCGCAATGGAGGATGTCTTTGCTGAACCGCGGCCAACGCGGTCGGCCAAAAAACTCGGCCTGACGGAAGATTGTCGATCTCTGTCACCAGAAGAAAATGACGCGGCTCGATTCGATCGGTCGCCCAAAGGATCTGTTCGAAGGCGTCCAGTTCACGCGTCAGGACATGAGTCGACCCGTCCTGCATCGTGGTTTTTTGCTCGGTGTTTGACATATCGATTGAATGACACTGGTGAATTCTTCAATTATTTCCACCTCGGCTGCTGAGGCAGTTGTGCTGGAAAAAGGGCACAGCTATCCCACGATGCCAAGAACGAACGCATTCACGGCCAAAAGCAATAGAATCAGGATCGCAGGCAGATAGCGTATGGCGACTGATCCGGCATCGCGCTTGTGCGAACCGGGCGTCGCATTGAACCTTGCTCGTTTTCTCATTTCGAAGGATTCTGGAAGCGGCGCGCGCAACGATGATGCACACCCCGCAGCGAGGCGCGCGTGGTCTCACGGCACAGCGTTGAAGGTTCCCGGCAACGAACAGCGTTGCCGTGTTCAGTAGGCAGCAGCCATCGACAGCAGCAGATAGCGCATGAGTTCGATTTCTTCATCGAGCGGCGCGTTCGGCGCGGCGTTGTCGTCCGTCGACGGCGGCGCCGTATCTCCGTCGAGACATGCAGCAGTCGGCGCTTCCGGGGTGCAAGACGCATTGCCACCGCCCGGACCGCCGCGCCGAAGCAATCGGCTCAGCGCGCCGATCACGAGGGATCCTCGACGAGATGCGTTTCGTCGATCGGTATCCGCATATAGCGGCGGCCATTGTGGTCGGAAGCGGGCAGACGTCCGCCGCGCAGATTCACCTGCATCGCGGGGAACAGCAGTGCGGGCACCTTCAGCGTGAGATCGCGCGCAGTTCGCAGCGCAACGAATTCGCTCTCGCTGATGCCGTCGCGCACATGAATATTGTGTTGCCGCTGCTCGCGGATCGTCGTCGAGAAGCGTACGTTACGCCCCGCCGGCGGGTAGTCGTGACAGACGAATACGCGAGTCGATTCGGGTAGTGCCAAAAGCCGCCGGATCGACGCGTAGAGCGTTTGCGCATCGCCACCCGGGAAATCGCAGCGTGCCGTGCCGAGGTCGGGCATGAACAGCGTATCGCCGACGAACAGCGCATCGCCAACCAGATAGGCCGTGTCGGCGGGCGTGTGTCCAGGAGTTGGAATCGCACGCGCCGTCATTGTGCCGATCGTGAATGCTTCCTCGGGGCCGAATAGATGATCAAAGCCGTGCTCATCGGCGAGATCGAATGTCATCGAGAACAGCGAGCGCACGTTGACGATGCGCTCGCTCGTTGCGATGGTGCCGCCCATGCGGCGCTTCAGTTCGACTGCACCCGACAGATGATCCGCATGCGCATGCGTTTCGAGAATCCATCCGACGACGAGTTGCTGCTCGCCGATAAACGCGAGGATGCGATCGAGCGACGCAGTCGATGCGCGCCCCGACGCCGCGTCATAGTCCAGTACGGGGTCGATCACCGCGCAAGTCGAACCGGCGCCTGCATGAACGATGTGACTGACGGTGCCCGTTGCTGCATCATGAAAAGATTGAACGTGAGGGAACATAGCACTCCTGAAACGTGATTCACTGCATGCACGAAGCGCGCACGAGAAAGAACGTGCGTAGCGCGGCGGGCGCGGGCGCCGCTGCCCCGTGATCGACATAGCGTTCGATCTGCACGTGATCGAAACCCGCTTGGAAGCAGGCTTCGCGAAAAGTAGTCGGTCCGTAGACGCGAAAACCGTGGCGGCCGAACGGCATCGACAGCGCCGCTTCGGGTGTCATCGCGGCGATCACCAGTCGCCCTTCGTCGCGCAGCACCCGGCGGATTTCCCGTAGGGCTGCCAGCAGGTCCGGCCAGAAGTAGACGCTGTTGATCGCGATGGCCTTGTCGAATGAGGCGTTCTCGTAGGGAATGCTGGCGGCATCGGCCGTCGTCAGCGCGACGCTTCCGCGCGCGAGCAACATGGCGTTGCGTTCGCGAGCCGCGGTTGTCATCGTCGGCGATATGTCAAGGCCGACGAGTGTGAGCCGTGGCGCACGCGTCAGCACGGATTCGATATGGCCGCCGTTGCCCGGCCCGATCTCGACGATGCGTTCGTCCGCTTGCGGATCGAGTCTGGTGAAGGCCGCGTCGATCAACGCCGCGTTGACGCGCTCCATCATGTCGCCAACTGCGAGGCCGGTCTCGCCCGCAGGACACGCGAGGTGCGACATCAGGGTATCGATGTCGATGCCCGCGAGTGCGTCGCTGCTGCTATCGGTTCTGGAGGTCACCTTCGACTCCTTCTTCGTGCGGCTTCACGAAAAGCAACGACGACGCGAGGACGACGACAAAGTTGACAAGCAACGCGATCACAGCGGCATAGACAGGCATCGCGAGCGCGCCGACGTGAATCGTGTAAGTAGCGGTCTTGAAGCCGTTCCCGGCAATCATCCACGTGCCGGTGCCCAGCCCGGCTATCCAGCCTGCCATCAGACTGCGTGCGCGCATGGCCGGCACGAAGAGACCGAGCACGACAGCAGGCAAAGTCTGCGTAATCCACACCCCCCCGAGTAACTGCAACTGAATCGCGAACTGCACGGGCACGAACAGGACAAAACCCAGCGCCCCGAATTTGACGAACAGCGAGACCCGCTTCGCCACCCGGGTCTCGCGCGCCGCGCTGCAATGCGGCGCGAAATACGGCCGCCACACGTTGCGCGTGAACAGGTTGGCCGCGGCAATCGACATGATCGCGGCGGGCACCAGCGCGCCGATGCCGATCGCCGCGAACGCGACGCCGACGAACCACGAAGGGAAGTAGTGCAGGAAAAGTGCGAACACCGCGAAGTTCGGACCGTACTGCCGGAACTGATCAGCGTACTCGGGCATAGCGCCGACACCCGCTGCGAGCGCCATCACACCAAGCAGTGCTACGAAGGCGAGCAGCAGCGAATACGCGGGAAGCAAGGCCATGTTGCGCCGGATCACGCGATCCGATGAGGCGGAGAGTGTTGCCGTCATCGAATGCGGATAAAGCAGCAACGCAAGCGCCGAGCCGAGCGCGAGTGTTGCATATGACGAGTAGCCGTTGAGGCTCGTGGCGTCCGGCGCTTTCAGCAGCAGCTTCGCTGCCGGCAACGCCGCGAACATGTGGCCGAAGCCGCCAAGCTGCGTCGGGATCACGATCAGTGCCGCGATGATCGTCGCGTAAATCAGCAAGTCCTTGACGACAGCGATCATTGCGGGCGCGCGCAATCCGCTCGACCACGTATAGACCGCGAGCACGCCGAACGCGACGAAAAGCGGCAGTTCGCCGAGCCACCCATGCGTCGGAAAACCGAGCGCGCCGAGCGTGACCTGAATGCCCACCAATTGCAGCGCGATGTACGGCATGGTCGCGAGCAAGCCCGTCAACGCAATCGCGAGCGCGAGGGGACGACTGCCAAAGCGGTGTTCGATGTAGTCGGCGACGGTCACGTGGCCATGCTGGCGCGCAACGCGCCACAGGCGCGGCAAGACGAGAAAGCCGAGGGCAAACGTGATGATGGTGTAAGGCACCGCAAAGAAACCCGTCGCTCCCGCCGCAAATACAAGCGCCGGCACGGCGACGAAGGTATAGGCGGTGTAAAGGTCGCCGCCGATCAGGAACCAGCTCATGACAGTGCCGAAGCGCCGACCGGCGAGTCCCCATTCGTCAATGGCGCTGAGATCGCCGCGCCGCCATCGCGATGCCACCATGCCGAGCGCGCTCACCAGCGCAAAGAGTGCGACGAAGATACCTATGGACATCACGTTCATGCGGCACCTTCTTGCGATCGCACGGCGGCCTTGCGTACGGCGCGCGCATCGAGCAGGTAGGCCGCGCCCGTCAGCAGCGCGCCCGCGAGGACGCAGCCCGTTTGCCACCAGTAGAAGAATGGCCAGCCATCGAGCGTTGGTGTCACGCGGTTGTAGAAGGGCACGCAGAGTACGGCAACGATAGGTGTGGCAAGCAACAGTAGAGTCAGCCGGGTTGTCATCGGTCGAGATCCAGGTCGAAAACGGGGGTGAACGCACGCGAGTGCGCGTTGATGAGCGCAGCCAGCCGTTCGATGCCGCGGTCGATCTGCTGCGGCGATACGGTCGCGAAGGACAGGCGCAGAAAGTGGTGGAGCGGATCGCGTGCAAAGAACGGCGCGCCGGGGACGAATGCGACATTGACGGCAAGCGCGTCCTCGAGCAGTGCCGCGCTGTCGATGTCGGGCGGCAGCGCGAGCCAGACGAACATGCCGCCTTCGGGCACGTTCCAGCGCACGCCTTCGGGCATATGCTTGTCGAGTGCAGATAGCATTGATTCGCATTGCTGATGATAGAAACTGGCAAGCCGCGGAATGTGAGATTCGAGAAAGCCGTCGCGCACGGTCTCGTAGACGATGTGTTGCGAAAGCGTCGAGGTATGCAGATCGGCCGCCTGCTTGACCTGGACAAATTTTTGCTGCAGCACGCCCGGCACGATCATGTAGCCGACCCGCAATCCAGGCGCGAGGGCCTTTGAAAACGAACCCAGGTAAATGACGTTGTCGGGCGCCATCGAATGGATGGACGGCAACTGACCGGCGTCGAACGCAAGCGCGGCATAGGGATCGTCCTCTACGACCATGAGCCCGGTGCGGCGGGCGATTTCCGCGATCTTCCTGCGACGCTGGAACGGCAGACGCGTCCCCGTGGGGTTCTGGAAGTTCGGCTGCAGATACAACAGCGCGGCGCGCTCGGGTTCGATGTATTCGAGCGCTTTCGACACGATGCCGTGGTCGTCCGTCTGCACGCTCACGAATTCGGGTTCGTATAGCGAGAGCGACTGCAACGCGCCGAGATACGTCGGCCGCTCCACGAGCACCGCGCTTTGTGGATCGACGAGCACCTTGCCGATGAGGTCGAACGCCTGCTGGGAGCCGCTTGTGATCAGCACGTTGGACGGCGTGACGGGATGCTGGCTGGTCGAGTGCGCGCGCGCGATCCATTCGCGCAATGGCGCATAGCCTTCCGTCGCGCTGTACTGAAAGCTGTCGGCACTGGAAGCATGCGTCGCCCGAGCGGATGCATCGCGTAGTGCGGCGAGCGGAAACGAGGCGGGCGACGGAACGCCGCCCGCAAACGAGATCATCTCGGGTCGTTCGGTAAGCTTGAGAATTTCACGAATCGCCGAACTGTTCAGCGACCGCGCACGTTGAGCGATACGCCTCTCGGCATGGGACAACTTATTTGCCATCTGATTGCTCCTTGAAGAGCGTCATCGTAGACAGCAGGGAAACGATAAAAAAGATGGATCGAGGAGTAAAACTGTTTCCGTAGGGAAACGACAGGGATAGCGACGCAATCGGGCCCGCGCGACTTTTATGCGCTCGAATGAAGGATTGCTTGCGAAGGGACTCAGTCGTTCATCAAGGCGGGCAATGCTTCCGCGAGATAGTCGACGGTCACGCGCATTGCTTGCGTCATGCCGCGTTGCGACGAAAAGACGACACTGAGCGTGCCGCGTGGAATGTGCCAGTCTGGCAAGACACGCACGAGCCGGCCGTCCGCGAGTTCTGCCTTGCACATCGGCGCGGGTAGGGCGACGACGCCTAGCCCCGCCTGGGCGGCGAACTTCGCGAGCGGCGCGTCGTTGCAGCGAATCCTCGGGTGATATGAAACGGTCGCGGTGCGGCCGTTCGACCCATGCAGCAACCACGTGCTGTCGGTATCGCGACGCGCCAGCTGCATGCCGGACACGCCATTCAGCTCATGCGGTTCGGTGGGCGGTCCGTTCGCGAAGAGCGTGGCGCTCGCGACGAGCACAACGCGCGTTTGAGCGACGGGGCGTGCAATCAGCGAGGAACTTTGCAACGGCTCCGTATGGCTGCGTAGCGCGATGTCATACCCTTCTTCAACGATGTCGACATAGCGGCTGGAGGTCAGCAGATCGATGTCGATTTTCGGATGCATGACGAGAAACGGCGGCAACACTTGATCGAGCGCCATGCGGACGATGCCAGCCGCGCACGTGATGCGCACGCGTCCGACCGGCTCCGTTAGGCGCGCTTGCGCGGCCTGCTCGGCATTGCGTACTTCGTTCATCACGCGCAGGCAGTGCGCGTGGAAGTCCACGCCTGCCTCGGTGAGCGAGAACTTGCGCGTCGTGCGGTTCGCGAGGCGCAGTCCCAGCGCCCGCTCCAACGCCTGCAAGCGTTTGCTAAGGGTGCCCTTGGGAATCCCGATCGCGTCGGCCGCGGCGGAAAAACCGCGTTTCTCGACCACGACCGAAAAATAATACAGATCATTGAGGTCGATCATGGCGATCGTTTCCTTGGTGAAACAATGAATCCATTCTAGACCGCTTTGAGGGCAGTTTTCGTGTTGCGGAACGCTGAACAAAATGGCGCAGCACGCCGTAGCGCGCCGCCCGCGCGGATCACAGGATGCCGTTGCCGAGGCCACCGTCGACCTGGATCGTTGCGCCGTTGATATAACTTGCGCGGGGAGACGCCAGAAACGCGACCAGCGCGCCGAGTTCCTCAGGGCGGCCGAGGCGCCGCAAGGGTACGTCTTCGGCCAATTCCGCCAGCCCCTGCTGTTCGCTCTTGCCATCAGCGAGTTTCTGCTTGAGCGACGACTCGCGGATACGGTCGGTTAGTATCAGTCCCGGCGCCACGTTGTTGACGGTGATGCCATTTCCGTTCGCCTCGCGTGACAGCAGCTTGGCGAGACCGACTACACCCATGCGCATGCTCGTAGACAGTATCGATCCTTGCACCGCGTGCCGCACCGAAAAGCTGACGATATTGATCACGCGGCCCTCGCCGGAACGGCGCAGATGTGGCAGCGCCAGGCGTGTAAAGCGCGCAATGCTCATGAAGCTGAGATCGAACGCCTGCTGCCACGCGGCATCGTCGAACGTGTCGAACGAGCCGAAGGGCGGACCTCCGGCGTTGTTGACGAGAACATCGAGCGAGCCAAAGCGGGCGATGGTATCGGCGATCGCATGCGACGCGTCGTCGGGACGCCGTACATCCACGGTGATCGCGTCCGCGTTCGGCACGCCCGCATCGCGTAGTTGCGCAAGCGCGTGCGCATGACGGTCACCGTTCGACGACGCGATCATCACGTTCGCCCCTTCGCGTCCCAGTTCGATTGCGCTCGCCAGCCCGATTCCGCGCGATGCGCCTAGCACGAGCGCCGTTTTTCCAGACAGTTTCAGATCCATCATCTACCTCTTGTTTACAAGAACACCGGCAGTCTAGTTTCCGGCGATACTTGCATAAATGGTCGGTTTGGTAATGCTGGATTCCATTATTGAAACGACTGGTCGACGCGCTCGTCTGGGGATTGAACTTATGGACTGGAACAGATTGCGGTTTTTTGTTGCCGTCTATCGGCATCGCACGCTTGCGGGGGCTTCCCGCGAACTGAACAGCAATCCGCCCACGGTCAGCCGTCAACTCGCGGCGCTGGAGCATGAACTGAAATCGAGGCTATTTCTGCGCACGCCCCGCGGCTATTTGCCGACAGACGCAGCCGATGCACTGATCGACGTCGCGATGCAGATGGAGAGCAGTGCGCTGGAACTCGAGCGGCGCGCGGGCGGTGCAGATACGTCGTTGAGCGGTGTGGTCCGTGTTGGCACGTCGGATGTGCTGGGCACCGGGTATGTGATACCGGCCATTGCATCAGTGCGTCGCGCGTACCCGGAGATTCGCATCGAAGTGGATATCGCCTCGGCATTTTCCCGGCTCGCGCAACGCGAGAACGATATCGTCGTGCGTAACGTACGGCCTGAGCAGGCGTCCGCAATCGTGCGTCGTTTACCCGGACTGACGACTGCCCTGTATGCGAGTCCAGCGTACCTTGCGAACTTCGAGACGCCACGTGACATCGGCGATCTCATTGCGCACGAGTTCGTAGCGCTCGTCGCGGGCGACGGGATACGCTGGTTTCCGCCGCTGCACGCGCTGCGCCCCAGACTGCGGGTGCCGGGCGTGCAGGTAAACTCGATTCTCGCGCTCGTCGCCTCCTTACAAGGCGCGGTGGGCATCGGGGAATTGCCGGCCTATATAGGTGATGCCATCGCTGATCTCGTACGCGTGCTCCCCGATGTAGAGAGTGCCTACGATGTCTGGCTCGGCATGCATGCTGATTTTCATCGAACGGCGCGCGTACGTGCCGTCGTCGATATGATCGTTCAACAGTTTCAGGGCGGCAAGCTGGTTCATTAGCGGGGTGGGTGACCGCCAATCCGAAGGCAGCGCTGCAGAATACGGCTTGCGTCCCACGTGAGGATCGATACTTCACTTGCCACATGAACAGGAGGAAGCCTTGCAATGACAAGGGAGCGAGCGGTATGCACATCCGCGTCAGGAATGCAGATGCGCGACGTTCAGCGTGACGGGGAATCGGCCTTTGGCATTCGCCGTATGCTCGTGGGCGAGTTCGAAGAAAGCCTGACTGCACGGCGAGAGCGAGCGCCCCTTGAGCCAGACGAGATTCAGCGCACGCTCTATTCGCATGTCGGCCACTTCCAATGTGCGCAGTTCGCCACGAGCGATTTCCTCACGGATACTGAGTGAGGATACGTAGGCCATGGTCTGTTGCGCGACAAGCATGCGCTTGATGGCCTCGGTGTCGCTCACCGACATCGAAGGTATCATCTCGAGCCCGGCGCGCTGATACGCGCATTCGACTACCGCTCGCGTACCCGACCCCGGTTCGCGCAGGATTACCGTCTGCGCTGCAAGATTGCGTGCAAGCAGTGGCCCGTTGTTTTGCCGATATGCCGGCGCGGCTGCGAGTACGATTTCGTCGGAGCCAATATATTGCGCATGCAGGCGTGCTTCGTCATATGGACCCTCGATGAAACCAAGCGTGAACTCGCCGTTACCGAGGCCGCTTATGACCTCCTGTGTATTGGTCACAGTCAGTTCGATGCCGACCTTCGGATAAAGCGTCGTGAATTCGGCGATCATCTGCGGCACGAGATACACACCGAGCGTTGCGCTCGCACCTATTTTCAGGTGTTCTGGGCTCAGGCCAGCGACTTCCTTCAATTCGAATCGCGCCGCTTCGGCGAGGGTGAAGATCCGGTCCGCGTAACCGAACAACAGTTTTCCTGCATAGGTAAGGGACACGCCCCGGGGCAGCCTGTCGAACAGCAGAACACCGAGACGCCCCTCCAGTTCCTTGACCTCGCGGCTAACGGCGGGCTGGCTCACCCGCAGGCGCCGAGCGCCGCCACTCAAGCTGCCGGCACGGGCAACTTCGTAGAACGCAAACAGATGAGTGAAATTCATTGCCAACAGCCCGCGAATATCGCCGTGGCCGATTCTCGGTCCGAGATCCGATGATCAATGGCTTCCGACGCGATGGCCAAAATGGTAGCGGCGATTCGTTTGCCATTGAAGGAACTTGTGCGAGCAATACTGTTTCCTCTGGGAAACGATCGACTTAAAAAGAGGCTGCCAGACTCTGAAAACGAGTCGGGTATAACTCCAGGTCAGAGTAGGAGGTGCCTATTTTGTATTTTTCAGAACGCCTAACGATGAATAGCCTAGTCGCTCCGTTTAACACACCGGTGTCGACATGTCGTCCCTTTTCCCGAACCGCCCAGCATTGCGCAGCAAGAATCCGACTGGGCCTCGTTACCTTATTGGAGTGCTTCCCGGCATCGCGCTATGTATCGGCGTGTGCTTGATCGCGTGGCTGCTGCAAGCGCTGCAAGCGCATCTATTCGGTCACGTGTGGCTTGAATCGCTCGTGCTCGCGATTCTCGTTGGCGCGCAGGTCCGCGTCATATGGACGCCAGGCGAGCGTTGGACGCGCGGAATTACGTTCAGCGCTAAAACCTTGCTGGAAATCTCTGTCGTGCTGCTCGGTGCATCGTTTAGTGCCGCCGCGTTGCAAGCGACCGGCATCAAGTTGCTGTCGGGCATTGTCGTGATCGTCGTCGCGGCCATCCTTGTCAGCTACGGAATCGGACGCGCACTCAAGTTGCCGAGGCGCATGGCGCTGCTGATCGCGTGCGGGAATTCAATCTGCGGAAATTCGGCCATCGCGGCTGTTGCCCCCGTGATCGGCGCAAGCCGTGATGATGTTGCTGCGTCGATCGCCTTCACGGCGGTGCTTGGCGTTGCGGTAGTGCTTGGATTGCCGCTGCTGTCCCCGGTTCTTCGTCTTAACGCGGTGCAGTATGGGACATTGGCAGGTATGACCGTCTATGCGGTGCCACAGGTGTTTGCCGCGACCGTGCCGGTCTCAACCGTCAGTGTCCATATTGGCACGCTGGTCAAACTGGTGCGTGTGCTTATGCTCGGACCGGTGATGCTGCTCCTCTCGGCGCTCGCCCGTAGGCGTGATGCGAACACAGGAACGCCAGAGCAGGGCAACGACGGGACGAACCGGCCCGGTATGGTTCGTCTGACGAAGCTGGTGCCATGGTTTATCGTCGGCTTCGTTCTCATGGGCGCGGCACGCGCGACGGGGCTGATTCCGATGACGCTGTTGCAGCCGGCAAGCCAGTCAGGCAGCGCGCTCACTGTCGTTTCAATGGCTGCGTTGGGTTTAGGTACCGATCTGCGAACCATCTCAAAGGCGGGGCTGCGCGTCACATTTGCGGTGATTCTTTCGATACTCGCGTTGGCGGCGATGAGTCTGGTGTTGATCAACATATTGCGGATTGCATGACGTTGCCGTCCGGCCGATATATCGACGAGCCGACTCCTGCAAGGGTGCAAGACTGGCTGGCTTCGCGCACGGACGCGCGACAGGCGTTCGCACGCCTCGTCCTCCATTGTTTCCATGCGGAAACGGTTTTTTCCCGCAGCCTGCTTTTTCATGCGCTCGACCTTGCCTACGCTGTCGTTTGCCTGGAAGCGCGTCGACGGATGCCGGATGCCGTGCGTGTATGGACAGGTCACGCTGGCGATCGCGAGGGGCGCCGCGAAGTCTTCCTTGTTCGAACGTCGCGCATGTCAGAGGAGTGTCGTTGATGTTTCCGTGTGTCGAGACGTTTTACGATCCTTCGGCGGGCACGGTCAGCCACATTGTCTACGCCGGTTACGGCTCGCCGTGCGCCGTCATCGACCCGGTTCTCGATTTTGACGCCGCCATGTCGACACATTCGATCGAGCGCCTCGTCGCTTTCGTCGAGAAAAAGCGTCTGGAGGTTGAGTGGATACTTCAGACGCACGCGCATGCCGGTCATCTTTCGGGGGCGTCGGTGCTCAATGGCCGCGTCGGCGGAAAGACCGGCATTGGCCGCAGCATTGTCGACGTACGATCGATGCTTTCTGCGACGCTCGATCTGTCGAGCGAGCACGGTTTCGATCATCTGTTCGCCCCAGATGAGGTCTTCTTTATCGGCACGCTGCAGGCCCAAGTGCTTGCCATGCCCGAACCTGCCCCGTTCGATGCCGCGTTCATGATCGAGGACGCGCTGTTCGTCGTCGATACGCTGTTCATGCCGGAAGTGGGAGCGTGGCGCCGGGTTTGCGTTCGTGGACCTGCAAGTCTAGCCTGGCATGCATGCCGATTTCCATCGCACGGCACGCGTACGTGTCTTGGTCGCCAGGATCGTTAGCATGAAAATGCATGCCGGAGGCGGCGCTCCAGAGAATGGCGCTTTAAACAGGCGTCACGTGGGAAGCCTGAAGCGAAGCCCACATTGCTCGTGCTACGCGCGCCTGCTCGTCCGCGGACTTTGCTCTTCGACGCTCAACACGACCTTTCCAATGTTCTTGCGATCTTCTATCTAGGCATGCGCGTCGCCAGCGCGTTCGAATGGGAACGTGCGGTCGACATGAGGCCGAATCCAACCGGCTTCGACTCCGCCAAGCAGAGACCTCATCCACGCTTGCAGTTTTGGGACCTCGTGCCACAGATGCCCCAGGTTGACGCCAAAGACGCCGCGATTGCGACTCATCAAACTGAGCGGATGAAACCACGGAGTGGCGGCGGCGAGTGCGAGCAAGCGTAGAGCGCCGGGCAACTGCGTGGTGGTGGCGCTGGAAATGCCAAAGATGCCGAGACGGCCTGTCGAGCGCAGGGCCGAATAACTCTTCTTCCAATGGGAGCCGCCGAGAGGGTCAATGATCAATTCAGCCCCAGCGCCCGAGGTAAGCCTTATGAATTCTTCTTTCCAGTCACCACGAGTGTAGTCAATAGCGTGGTTCAGGCCGCGTTCGCGCAAGAATGGATGTTTGGCGGGACTCGCTGTCCCGTAGATCGTCGCGCCCAGGTGGCGTGCGATGTCGATCGCAGCCAATCCGACGCCACCACCTGCGTTATGGACCAGTACTGAGTCGCCGGCTGTCACCGCGCCCATCACCACCAGCAACTGCCATGCGGTGAGGTACTGGACGGGCAGCACGACGGAATGCTCATAATCCAACGCGGCCGGCATGGCGAACACTTGCGATGCTGGAACCGTTACGGTGTCGGCATAGCCGCCGAAGTGGACGAGCGCGAACACATCGCGGCCAAGCCATTGCTTGTCGACCTCGCTGCCGAGTTGGTCGACGATTCCTGAAACTTCATAACCCACGACCATCGGTGGGCGCGGTGCATCTGGATACAGGCCGCGCCGGGCAAGGATATCGGCGAAGTTGATGCCGCAAGCCTTGACGCGCACGCGAACTTCGTCTGGTCGCGGATTCGGGTCTGGCGCTTCACGAACCTGGAGCTTCTCCGGTCCGCCATGACCCGTGATCACGATTTGTTTCATGGGCTGTTAATTCAAACGTACCTCGTTTAACTGATCCCCACGCTCAAATTCGGTCATTCCTGCGTCGGTATAAAAGATCGCCGGACGCAGGTCGGATTATGATCGGATTTGCTCCACCACGTCTTGGAATCGTTCCAGATCGATGAGGATTTGAAACCGGGTTGCTTCGAGCACTGTCCACTTTATCGCAAGAGGAGGGTCAAATGGTTGACTTCAAAAAGCCTCGCGCCATCGGCTTCAACCACGTGGCGCTGGAAGTCGACGATATCGAGGAAGCGCTGGCGTTCTATGGCCGCATCTTCGATTTTCAACTGCGTGGCAAGAGCAAGACAATGGCCTTTATCGATCTTGGCGACCAATTCATCGCGTTGCAGGCAGGACGCAAACAGCCCGCCGATGACGGCCGGCATGTCGGCCTCGTTGTGGATGACAAGCAGGCGGCGCGCGCGGCTCTCAAGGCGGCGGGGGTCGAGCCGATCGAAGGTCCGTTTCTGGATTTCCGCGACCCATGGGGCAATCGCATCGAGATCGTGGGCTATGACAATATTCAGTTCACAAAGGCTCCGAACGTTCTGCGGGGTATGGGCCTGACGCATCTGACGAAGAACGAAAGCGCGAAAAAGGAGCTGGCGGAAAAAGGCATGGCGGACAGCTAGAGCGACCGTGACGACCGACGTTCAGATACGTCCGAATTCGAGTTGCGCGTTAATGCCGCCGTAGCCTCATTGCGGCTTGTTCACGGACTGCGCCATACCCGTCGCGCGCCTTCCAGCGGCGCAGTGTTCGAGAAGAAATATGAGGCGCGTTTTCACCAGCCCATGCTGATCTGCGCACCGTTTTCGTCCGACGCCACACTCGCTTCTAACAAGCACCTATGGCATTTAACATAATATAATTTATCAACGATTTTAGTGTAGGTCCCAAATAGAAATGTCGGGTTTCCGCTAAATAGAAATGTCGGGTTTCCGCTAAATAGAAATGTCGTGTTCTGGGTAGTTTGACTGCCGGACATCCGCTCAGGGAGCCGGCGATGAACGCGACCGGGACGATCACGATGACGATGCGTGAGATCGATCGGCTGAAGGTTATTCAGGCCGTGACCGAAGCCCGGCTCAAGCCGGGCCAGGCCGCCGAACGCCTGGGGTTGAGCGTGCGCCAGATCGAACGGCTGGTGCTGCGTTACGACGCGGCCGGCGTGGCCGGGCTGGTGTCAGGCAAGCGTGGGCGTGCAGGCAACCACCAGCTGCCTGCTGGCAAGGCGCAGCGGGCGCTGGCGCTGATCCGCGAACGCTATGCGGATTTCGGGCCGACCTTGGCGCGCGAGAAGCTGCGGGAATGTCATGGCATCGAACTGGCGGTCGAAACGGTGCGCACGCTGATGATTGCCGCGGGACTGTGGGTGCCGCGCAGGGATCGCCCGCCGAAGGTGTACCAGCCGCGTAACCGCCGCGCGTGCCTCGGTGAACTGATCCAGATCGACGGCAGCGATCACCGCTGGTTCGAGGACCGGGCGCCCGCCTGCACGCTGCTGGTGTATGTCGATGACGCGACCAGCCGCCTGATGGCGCTGCATTTCACGGCGACCGAATCGACCTTCGGCTACTTCGAGGCAACGCGTGCGTATCTGGAGCGGTACGGCAAGCCGGTGGCGTTCTACAGCGACCGGGCGAGCGTGTTCCGCAGCACGGCGGCCGGCAAGACGGGGCGCAGTGTCACGCACTTTGGCCGCGCGATGTATGAACTGAACATCGACACGTTCTGTGCGAACTTGAGTTCCGCCAAAGGGCGAGTGGAACGGGCGCACCTGACACTGCAGGATCGCCTCGTGAAGGAACTGCGCCTGCCCGGCATCAGCACGGTGGCGGGCGCCAACGCTTACGCGCCCTCTTTCATGGCCGCCTACAACGCGCGATTCGCGAAGCCGCCGCGCAGCGCGTTCGATGCACACCGGCCGTTACGGGCTGACGAGAGTCTGGATCTGGTACTCACGTGGCGCGAGCCGCGCAAGGTCACGAAGGCGCTCACGGTGCAGTACGACCGCGTGCTGTACCTGCTGGATGACACGCCTGAGCACCGCAGGCTGATCGACCGGTACATTGAGGTCTGGGAGTATCCGGATGGCCGTATCCAGCTGAGGGCCGATGGACGCGTACTGACCTGCCGGCAATATGACCGGCTTGCTGAAATCGATCAGGGCGCGATCGTTGAACACAAGCGTCTGGCTCACGTCCTTCAGGTGTCGCAGGCGATCCAGGCGCAGCGCGATAACCGGCGCATTGGCAAGGCGCCCTCACGGACTCACCGGGGTGCCGAAACCCGGGGTCAAGGCAATTCGCCAGGCAAAAAGAAGCAACGTGAATTTACTCAGGCCGATGTTGAACGGGTGATCGTAGATCTGGCGCAACAAAGAAAAGGACCGGTTCTACCACGCAAACCTGGCCGTCGGTCGGCAAGGGATCTCACAACAGACGTCAGCGCCCTGCCCGCTCAGGCCCGAAAGCTATATCTGAATCTGGCCATGACATTAGGGTCATAGGCACCGGCTCCGTAACTGGAATGGAGTGGCCATTCGACCTATATTCTCGGCCAGGAAGTTCCTCGCTTTGTCGGCCACTTGATGACCTGCAGCGATGAGGCGCTCCGGACTATCTAGCCATATTCGCAGCTGCCAGTTTTAGCCGCGAGGCGAATTCCACCGCCGCGGGCTTGAGGCGATTGCCTCTGCGCGAGAGAAGATAAAGGTCCACGTGCACAACCGGATTTGCTCGGCGCCCTTCCCGCGTTAATTGCGGCCTGCGAGTCGAAGGTTATCCATGTCCGGAGTAGGGATGGCTTCGCTGATCGACATCCAAACCCCGCCAGGTCATCATTAGGGGACAAAACTTTGGAGCCACAGAATGAGGGCATCGAATAACGGCATCCACCCAGGCACGCTCAGGAACCGTGAGCGGAAGTCTCGGCCAGAAGCTATTGAACAGCGCATCCAATTGATTTTTTAAGCTGGCGCTGACTTTATTGGCTTTGTTAGATGTATGTCATTGACGAAAT
Organism: Paraburkholderia sp. BR10954; assembly: GCF_040965775.1. NCBI lineage: Bacteria > Pseudomonadati > Pseudomonadota > Betaproteobacteria > Burkholderiales > Burkholderiaceae > Paraburkholderia > Paraburkholderia sp. BR10954. The sequence goes on along the minus strand of NZ_JBFRCK010000008.1, from coordinate 153,479 downwards.
ATATGACAGGTAATTAACCATCAATCCATCCGCGCTGACATGCCGACCGCTTTCGCACAGACCGTCGAGGCCCACTTTGCCGAACTCAGTCCAACGCCCCAGCGCATTGCCAGTTATATGCTGGCGCATCTCGAGCGACTAGGCCTGGCAACGGCTGACCAGATCGCGCAGCAAACGGCCACCAGCGGAATCTCTGTGGGGTGTTTCCTGCGCAGCGTCGGCTATCGCAGCCTCGACGACCTCAAGCGCGAACTGCGCGGCGCGCAGGGGCGCCAGTGGATGATTACCGACCGGCTCGACGAATACCGGTGTATGCGCGAGCAGTTGGCCAACGCCCCGCGCCACGGCAAAAACGGCGAAAACCTCCGAACTAGCGCCCTGACCCACTCGCTGCAACTCGTCGACACGATCCAGCATGTGTACCAGTTGGCGCAATCGCCCATGTTCGCCCGCATCGCGGAGCGCATCTCCCAAGCGGGCGCCGTATATATCCTCGGCATCCAGTCGACCCGCGGCACCGGCAACGCGTTCAACGGCTACCTCGAATACATCCGTCCGCGCGTCTTGTACTCCGACGGCATGTCCGGCTCATACGTCGATTCGCTGAACTCGGAATTCGCCGCACCGTACCTCGTCATTACCGACACGCGCGCCTACCCGGTGATCGCGCGCCGCTACTGTGAAGCCGCGGCGCATCGTGGCGGGCAGTTTCACTGGCCATCGACATCTATTGCCCGTGGGCTCGTGAATTCGATTGCGATTTGTTGCAGATCAAAACCGATGTCGGCCAGTTCTGGGACTCGCTGGCGCCGCTCAGCTGTCTGTTCAACCTGCTGATGATTACCGCGATCGTTGCTCGACTGGGGACCGCGATCGACGAACGCGTCGCAGCGAGCTGCAAGGCGAATTCAACCAGTTCGATCTCTAACCCTCTCACATCCGGAATCTGAACGCGCCCGCCATGACACAACCGCGACTCATCGAAATCACCGCCGCCACGCATGGCGTGGACATCGACCTCGTCTATGCCACCGAGCGCAATTTGACAGGCAAGCCCATCTACAAGGAAGCTCACTGCCTGCTGCTCGAACCCGCAGAAGCCGCTTTGCGCGAGGCAGTGGAGATTGCCCGCAACGCCGGCCTGACCGTGCGGATTTTCGATGCATACCGTCCGCCCCAGGCGCAACAGGTGCTGTGGGATTTTCTGCCCGACCCGACCTACATCGCTGAGCTTGGCCGTGGTTCGAACCATAGCCGCGGCACGGCGATCGATCTGACGCTGCTCGACGCTGACGGCAACGAACTCGACATGGGCACGGGCTTCGACGCGATGACGATCGAGTCCGAACATTTCCATACTGGCCTGCCCGCGCACGTGCAGCGCAACCGCCTGTTACTGCTCGGCATCATGCACGCCGCCGGCTTCATCCACATCAAGAGCGAATGGTGGCATTACGAGTTGCCTGGCTCCCGGGCGCTGCCGTTGATCGATAACAGCGAAAGCGGTCCGTTGCGTCTCATGTAATGGCGTTCGATTTCTCCATCCGTTGTTCCCTGACAGACTCTACCCATTCCTTATGGAGCGGCAATGAAACTGGTATTGCGCAATGCACTGACGGCGGCGGTGATCTCCTCCACCTTGACCTTGTCGTTCACAGCCGCCGTCCCCGCTGCGGCGGCGACGCCGAAAGACATGTTCGTCATGGCCACGCTCCTCGACGAATTCACCACGCTCGATCCGGGCGAAATCTACGAACTGGTGCCGGAAGAATATGTAGCGAATACGTATGACCGGCTGGTGCGGGTCGACCTGAAAGACCCATCGAAATTCAACGGCGATGTCGCACAATCCTGGACCGTGAGCCCCGACGGCCTGACCTTCACGTTCAAGATCCGTCCAGGTCTCAAGTTCCACTCCGGCAACGCGTTGAGCGCCGACGACGTCGCGTGGTCGATCCAGCGCACCGTCCTCCTCGATAAAGGCGCGGCGGCCGTGCTGCAAGGCATCGGTTTGACCAAAGACAACGTGCTGGCCAATGTGAAGAAGGTCGACGACACAACCGTCAGTGTGACGACCGACCAGAAATACGCGCCGACGTTTGTGCTGAACGTACTCGGTTCGTGGCCTGCCTCGGTGGTAGACAAGCAGTTGCTGCTCACGCACCAGAAAGGCAATGACTTCGGCAACGAATGGCTGCGCACGAACGAGGCCGGCTCAGGCGCCTACAAGCTCGTCAAATGGACTGCCAACGACAGCATCGTCCTGCAGCGCTTCGACGGTTATCGCGTACCGCTCGCGATGAAGCGGATCGTGTTGCGTCACGTGCCGGAAGCATCGAGCCAGCGCCTGCTGCTCGAGAACGGTGACGTCGATGTGGCGCGCAACCTGAGTCCGGATGATCTCGTCGCGCTGACGAAGTCCGGCAAGGCGCATGTGAGCGCGGTGCCGCAAGCGACGCTTCTATACCTCGGCCTGAACGTCAAGAATCCGAATCTGGTCAAACCGGAAGTCCAGCAAGCGATGAAGTGGCTGATCGACTACAACGGGATTCAGAGCAACGTCGCCAAAACCACCTACAAGGTGCACGAAACCTTCCTCCCCGAAGGTTTCCTCGGCGCGCTGAATACCGACCCCTACCAGCAGAACGTCGCCAAGGCCAAGGAACTGCTGGCAAAGGCCGGGCTTCCGAACGGCTTTTCCGTGACGATGGACGTGCGTAACGGCTACCCGTACAGCGAAATCGCCGAGGCAGTGCAGGCGAACCTTGCCCACGGCGGCATCAAGGTACAGATCATCCCCGGCGACAACAAGCAGACGCTCGCCAAGTACCGCTCGCGCTCGCATGACATTTATATCGGCGAATGGTCCGCCGATTACATCGACCCGCACAGCAACGCCCAGGGATTCACCTGGAATCCCGACAATTCCGACAAGTCGGCCTATAAGATGCTCGCGTGGCGCAATTCATGGGACATCCCTGGCCTGACGAAGGAAACCAACGCGGCGCTCGCCGAATCGTCGACGGCGAAGCGCGCCGAGCTGTACCAGACCATGCAGAAGCAGGTGCTCGCGAGCTCCCCCTTCGTGATCATGTTCCAGCAGGTCTCGCAGGTGGCCGCGCGACCGGGCGTAACGGGTCTCGAGGTGGGTCCGATCAACGACCTCGTGTCGTATCGTGATCTGAAGAAGCAGTAACGTTTGCGGTGGAGGCGAGACTGTCCGGGCTTCGCCTTCGACCGAGGAACTTACCATGTCCACTCGCCTCACGACTTTCGAGCGCATGCGCGCGCTTTCGGTTGAAAGCGCCAGCGTGCGCTGGACCTTGCGCCTCGTGCGCTGGATCGTCACGCTCGTCATCACCTTCGCCGGGTTGCTGGCGGTCACGTTCGTGATCGGCCGCAAAATACCGATCGATCCGGTGCTAGCGATTCTCGGCGATCGCGCGTCAGCCGCAGCCTACGCGGCGGCGCGTCTTCAACTCGGGCTCGACGCGCCGCTCGCAGTGCAGTTCCTGATCTACGTGCGCGATGTGCTGCATGGCAATCTCGGTATGTCGCTGCTGACCGCGCATCCTGTGATCGAGGACATCCAGCGGGTGTTTCCCGCAACGCTCGAACTCGCGACCCTGTCGACCATCATCGGCGTGCTGATCGGCGTGCCGCTGGGCGTGATCGCCGCCGTGCGCCACAACCGCTGGATCGATCACGTCGCGCGCTTCGTCGGCCTCGTCGGCAGTTCGGTCCCGGTGTTCTGGCTCGGGCTGATGGGCCTGCTGCTGTTCTACGCGAAACTGCATTGGGTGGCGGGGCCGGGACGCGTCGATCCGGTATTCGACGGCATGGTCGATACGCGCACAGGCAGCCTGCTGATCGACTCGCTCATCGCCGGCGAATGGGACGTGTTCTTCAATGCGTTCTCGCATATCGCGCTGCCCGCAGCCATTCTCGGCTACTACTCGGTCGCCTATCTGAGCCGCATGACGCGTTCGTTTATGCTCGATCAACTCAGCCAGGAGTACATCACCACGGCGCGCGCGAAAGGCTTGCCCGAGCGCCGGGTGGTCTGGCGCCACGCGTTCAGTAATATCGCCGTGCCGCTTCTGACCGTGATCGCGCTCACGTACAGCTATCTGCTCGAAGGCTCCGTGCTGACCGAAATCGTCTTCGCCTGGCCCGGTATCGGTTCGTACCTGACGGGCGCCCTCCTGAACGCCGATATGAACGCCGTGCTCGGCAGCACGCTAGTGATTGGCGTCACGTTTATCGCGCTCAACCTGTTGACCGACGCGCTCTATCGCGTGTTCGATCCACGCGCCCGCTGACATTGCGGAGGTCTCTTTCGTGCGTCCCCCTACCGATGAATCGATGCAAACGCAGGACTGGCCGATGAATGCCGCGCCCCGACGATGGAAAGACTGGCTGCTGAGCGACACGCCCGCGTCACGCAAGCAGGCCGCGCTTGGCCTCGCTTACCGGCGCTGGCGACGCTTCGCGGGTAATCCGCTGTCGGTCTTCGGCCTCGTGATTCTGGCCTTGCTGATCATCATCGCCGCAATCGGGCCGCTAATGTCACCGCACGATCCGCTGCAGCAAGTCCTCTCCGACCGCCTGCTGCCGCCGGGTTCGCCATCGCACTGGTTCGGCACTGACCAGCTTGGCCGGGATATCCTCTCGCGTCTGATCTACGGCTCACGCCTTACGCTCTCGATTGCGATCCTCGTCGTGATGATCGTGGTTCCGGTGGGGCTTTTGATCGGCACCACTGCCGGCTTCTTCGGCGGCTGGGTGGACAACGTGCTGATGCGGATCACCGACGTAGCACTCGCCTTCCCGAAGATCGTGCTCGCCCTCGCTTTCGCGGCCGCACTGGGGCCCGGTGTGATCAACGCAGTGATCGCCATTTCGATTACGGCGTGGCCGGCCTATGCCCGCCTCGCGCGGGCGGAAACGCTTCGGCTCGTGCAAGCCGATTTCATTCACGTCGCGCGCTTGCAGGGCGCCTCGCGCAAGCGCATCCTCCTGCTTTATATCGTCCCGCTCTGCTCGTCGTCGGTGATCGTGCGCGCGACCCTCGATATGGCCGGCATCATTCTCACTGTCGCGGGCCTCGGGTTCCTCGGCCTCGGCGCGCAACCGCCGAGCCCGGAGTGGGGATTCATGGTCGCATCCGGCCGCAATGTGCTGCTCGATTCATGGTGGGTGGCCACTATTCCCGGCTTCGCCATTCTGCTGGTGAGTCTTGCCTTCAACCTGCTCGGCGACGGTCTGCGAGACGTCTTCGATCCGCGCCATGGAGGCTGACATGCCAGTCGATATGGCCCAGCCTTTGTGTGAAATCGACGACCTGCGAATCGGCTTTCGCAGTCATGGCGGCGAATTGAGCGAAGCGGTGCGTGGCCTTTCGCTGACGCTGCGGCGCGGCGAGCGGCTTGGCATCGTCGGCGAATCCGGTTCCGGCAAGTCGCTGACCGGGCGCGCTCTGCTCGGCCTGCTTCCGCCTGAGGCGCAATGTCATGCGAAGGCGATGAAGTTCGACGGTCAGGATCTGCTTGCCATGCCCGCGCGCAAGCGCCGGCAACTGTGCGGCCAGCAGATGGGCATGATCCTGCAAGATCCGAAATACTCACTGAACCCGGTGATGACCGTCGCGCAGCAAATGCGCGAAACGTTCGAACTGCACGGGTCGAAGTTCGGCCGCCGCGAGATACGCGAGAAAATCATCGAGGCACTGGCAGCGGTGCATATCCGCAATCCAGAGCGTGTCGCCGACTCCTACCCGCACGAGTTGTCGGGTGGCATGGGGCAGCGCGTGATGATCGCCATGATGGTGTCGTCCGGGCCGCGTCTGCTGATCGCCGATGAACCCACCAGCGCACTCGACGTGCTCGTCTCGATGCAGGTCCTCGGGATTCTCGACGAGATGATCGCAAAGCATGACACTGGCCTCATTTTTATCAGCCACGACCTGCCCCTCGTCATGTCATTCTGCGACCGCGTCGTCGTGATGTTCGCGGGACGGGTCGTGGAAACATGCGCGGCACGCGATCTCGTCCACGCCGAGCATCCCTATACGCGTGCCCTGCTCGCGGCGAATCCTCCGCTTGTCGATCCGCCCGAGCAACTGCCCGTGCTGAAGCGGGACGCGGCATGGCTCACGCAACCGGCAGGAGATTCAGCATGATCGATGTCGACGCTTTGACGGTGCGCTTCAAAACCAGGACCGGTCACTTCGACGCGGTGCGCGCGGCGAGCTTTGATGTCGGAGAAGGTGAGGTGTTCGGACTGGTCGGCGAATCGGGTTCCGGCAAGTCGACGATCCTGCGCGCGTTGACCGGTCTCGCGCCCGTCGCCGGCGGTTATATGAAAATCGGCTCGCACGTGCTCGGAGAAAAACTCGACCGCTCCTTCCGACGCGACGTGCAGATGGTGTTTCAGGACCCGTACGGCTCGCTGCATCCGCGCTTCACAATCGATCAGAGCTTGCGCGAGCCGCTGACCATCAACGGCATCGGCGGGCAGGAAGAACGCATTGTCGATGCGCTGCGCGAAGTCGGCTTGGGTCCGTCTTATCGTTTCCGCTATCCGCATCAGCTGTCCGGAGGGCAGCGGCAGCGCGTCGCAATTGCTCGGGCGCTGATCGTCGAACCGCGCGTGCTGCTGCTCGATGAGCCGACGTCCGCGCTCGATGTGTCCGTGCAAGCCGAAATCCTCAACCTGCTGAGACGGCTTCATCGCGAACGCAATTTGACGATGATGCTGGTAAGCCACAATCTGGCGGTGGTGGGCTTTCTCTGCTCGCGCGTCGCGGTCATGCGCCATGGTGAGATTGTCGAGCAACGCGATATCGCATCCATTCGCGCGCAGCAGATCGAGCACGAATACACGCGCAGCCTGCTGCTCGCGACCACGGGCTACCGGCGCAAGTCGGTCGCGGTAGACGGAGCGGACGCACTGTCATAAATGTCAGTTGCGGCGAGGTTTCGTCGCCGTGCGTATTCGCGAACTGAGCACGCTCAACAGTCGCCACGAACGCCGCAGGCGCGGCCGAAAGGTGATGGTCGTGTGCTTCCCGTTGCCCTACCAGACGGGAAACACGACATCCGGCTGTGGCGTAAATTGAATCCCCGAGTCAGGGCAGCTTACGCGTCCCTTGACTGCAACCCGCTGGTTCAGGTACGGCAGCAGCAGTGAGGGCGCTGCCTCGCCTCCGTCGGCAAGAGGGATGTCCGAGAGCACCTTGTCGTTGCAGGGGGAAGTGGAAGGTCGATCCAGCACTATCGTCGGATAGTCACCCAGCGCGTACTTCCCGCCCCCACGCTCCACTGTCCCGGTGATCCAGATGTCATGCTGCAGGGGCAACGTCGGCAGGGGGCTGGCCGACCTGACGTTCTCTGACCATAACCCAGCGATCATGGCTGCTGGGACAAGGACACACAATCGTCTTTTCATGCCGCAAACCTCTTGACGTCCAGTGACGCTCGCCTGCACGTCACTGCTCCTCTTCCACTTCCCTGATGCGGCAATCGAAACGATGTGAATGCCAATGAAGTTCCACCATGACCTCTTTCGAATTGCGCGTCTCTGCTCACGTTTGACGACGCCATCAGGCAGCCTCCGGGAAATCCGGAGGCGGTCCGTCGAATGGGCGCCGCTCGACCAGTCGGATCGCGTAGTCCATCGCCTGCGCTTCCGCATCCTCACGCGTGGCGCAGCGTCTTTGACGCTGCGGCATGTGCCAGTCCACGCAGACCTCGCCTTCACGCGCGATCTGCACGAACGCAGCATAGCCGCCCGCCGAAGTTGCGTCCGCCTCTGGGCAGCCGTGGCCGTCATGCACAAGGACCGTTCTGATACCAATCTCGTATCCGTTGCACTGCTCGATTTTTATCGTCTTCATCGGATCACCGTGTCATCGCCTGGCTAAATGTTGCGCACGCCGGTGGCGCCAACGGCTAAGCGAGCGTGGCGCCCCTGTCCCATTCGCCGCTGTGGTGAAAGGCATCGACGCCGCATGCTTTGTCAATCACTTTGCGCTAGCGCCTGCGTATGTGCGATATCCACCGTCGGATCGTCGTTCGCATCGCGGTGACCTGTGCATCGAGCAAGCGACCAGCGCGTTCCCGAAGCGATCGTAGAACGTCGAGAACGGAGGCAGTCGTGCGGTTCAGAAGCTCGAACAGATTGGAGTACAGGCGTGGGTGAAGGTCGCTCATTGTCTTCTCCTTATAGGCAGCAAGGAAGAGAACGGGCTTGCGCGCTCCAGTTCGCCTGCCATGCTGCGGGGCAAACAAATCGAAACACGCAGTGTGCAATTAGTGGATGATTCGGCACACTGCCTGAGCTGGATATAAATTAGTTTAACTCACTAAAAAATTCAAGTTCTTCAATGCTGCCGAGGCCTTGGTACTGCCGAGGTAAGGCGTCAGCCGCACAAAGATAGATCGCAACGCGCGCCACACGGGAAATCGTCAGACTTTTAATTGTCTGAATCCGCGTGACCAGACACTGGCACACCCCGTAGTTTGGGGGGAGCCTATCGTGGCTGCGCCAGCAGACCGCTGTTCCGCTTGCGAGCGTGCCGTGTCACTGGATTGGCGGCGCCGTACCGAGCTTTTCGGCGAGCATCCTCTCATACACGCCAAAGTGCAAATCCACTTCGGACTGTTCCACCGTCGTGACGATCAGGTTGATGTGGTCCGATGGGAGCCCAAGCACGCCAGCGATATACGTTTCGAGTTGTGGCGCACATGCCTTGTCCTTTGCCACTGTTGTGCCAATCGTGACTTCGTAAATCTTCTCCTGGCGGCAGACAACTTCTACGAGGCGCGCGCGGGCGCTCATGTTGCTGTCGACCGCAATGCGTACGACCTCCACCGCCTTGCGCATGGCTTCCGTCGGGAAGCCCTTCGTCGAGCGCAGCCGCACGCGGTGCGGGCCCAGCGTCAACCAGTCTGTATCGAATTCCATGACCTCCTCCTGTGGTCAAACGGCCTCGTCCGCGATAATAGGACCGGCCTCAAAAAATTCAAGCGTGCCCCTGCACTCTTCCCTTGAAAAATCTGCCGCAGAGCCTATCTTAGGTTTCGCTCAGGCAGACGTGCGGTGCTCACGGGATCGTACGCTGCGTGTTTCGATTTATTGCCAGACGCTGGCAGGCGAACCGGAGCGCGTAGGCTGGTTCACCTCGATGCGTCACCTGAGGAGAACTACATCATGAGCGATCTTTACTCTGGCACTGACCTCTTCAGCGAGTTCGACCGGCTGCAGCGGCAGATGGCAAACTTCTTCGGTACTTTCCCCTCCAGTCTTCGGGCAAGCCGCCTCGGCTCGCTCCCGCCCGTCAATATTGGCGCCACCGACGACTCGATTCACATCGTCGCGTTCGCACCCGGCGTCAATGCGGCCGAACTCGACATATCGATAGATAAAGGGCTGCTGACCATCAGCGGTGAGCGCAAGCCAGCGCGACCGGATACCGGCGAGGATGCCCGGGTCTATGCGCAGGAGCGCTTCACTGGCCGGTTCCGGCGGGTCATCGAGCTGCCGGAGAACGCCGACCCCGACAAGGTTGAGGCGCGCTACGAGAATGGCTGCCTGTCGATCGCCATCGGCAAGCGCGAATCGTCGAAGCCTCGCGCGATCACCGTCCAGTAATTCCAGGAGACGAAAATGAGCGATACCACTGAACTGAGCAAGCGCGAACCGTCCGCGGTGACGCGCAGCGAAAGCGGGTCGTCCGCGCGGCGGATGACGATCACCCCCGCTGTCGATATCTACGAGGACACCCAGGGCGTCACGTTGTGGGCGGACCTGCCGGGGGTCACGAAAGAGAAGCTCGATGTGCGGGTTCATGACGGCAATCTCGCCATCGAGGCCGAGGCGGTCGTGCCGACACCGGCAAATCTGCGGCTGCAGCATGCCGAGATCCGTGAGCCACGCTTTGCGCGAACCTTCACGCTCTCCCCGGACTTCGATACGTCCAAGATCGAGGCGAGCCTGAAGGACGGCGTACTGAAGCTCACGATCCCGCGCCGCGACGAAGCGCGTCCGCGGCGGATCGAAGTGCGTACGGGCTGAAGTCAGCGCGTCGGCGGCAACGCCAGGAAGCACGCGAAGTGGCGGCGGCCTGGCTGCCACCCTCCGACAGCGCAGGCGCGGGTGAGCCGGCCGTTCCCCACAGAAATGTCCGTGGCCGACACAGCAGTGGCTCACCGCGGGAGCTCGCCGGAGCCATCCTGAGATCATCAACTGATTGCGCCGTGACGCAAGAACGCAATCCTGTTCGCTGTGACAGATCACCGAGGAGGAAACGATGAACAGCGATCCGAAGAAGTGGAACCCCTTCAAGTTCCTTCGCGGGACTGTGCGCAAGGCCGATGCGGACAACCTGGAGAGCACGCCCGCCGGCGAACCGTGGCGTAGCGCATGGCCCGACATTCCGCGACTATTCTCACGCGAGCCGTGGCGCGCAGTCGAAGAGTTCTTTCACGACCCGTTTGCTGGCCGCGGCGCGCTCGAACGATGGTTCGGCGACTTCAGTTCATCGCGCTTCCAGCCGCGCATCGACGTTGTCGACGAGGGACCGGTGCTGCGCGTCACCGCAGAACTGCCCGGGATGGAGCGCGAAGACGTGAGGGCAAGCGTCGAGGACGGCGCGATCGTGCTGCGCGGTGAGAAAAAACAGGATGTGCACAGTGAGGAAAACGGCTGCTATCGGCTGGAGCGTGCTCATGGACACTTCGTACGCACGATCCCAATGCCGGAATACGCTGATCCCGGTCGCGCGCTTGCGAAATTCGACAACGGGGTACTCACGTTGACGGTGCCGAAAATCGAGCCGGCACCGTCCGCGAGTCGCACGATCGATATCGGTTAGGGCGAGCGTCCAAAGCGCTATAACGGCGAAAAAAGAGAGGATTGGGTCGTTAGCTCAGCTGGTAGAGCAGCGGACTTTTAGTCCGTTGGTCACTGGTTCGAATCCAGTACGGCCCGCATGCCATGAAGAAAATGCACCGGTCAGCCTCGCTGACCGGTGCGGAGCGGAACCGAAGCGGTTAATACTCCAGTTCCGGCGCGCTCGCCTGCGCCGGCTTTTCGTCCTTCGGCGCTTCAGCCACCGTTGCATCCGTCGTCAGGATCAGTCCGGCAATCGACGCGGCGTTCTGCAGCGCCGTGCGCGCAACCTTCGTGGGATCGACCACTCCCGCCTCGACAAGATCGCCGAACTCGCCAGTAGCCGCGTTGTAGCCGAAGTTGCCCTTGCCTTCCAGCACTTTGGCGATGACCACGGAAGGCTCATCGCCAGCGTTCGAGGCGATCACGCGCATTGGCGCTTCGAGTGCGCGCAGCACGATTTGAATGCCCGCGTCCTGATCACTGTTGACGCCTTTGAGGCTCGTCACGGCCGAACGCGCGCGCAGGAGCGCCACGCCACCTCCCGGCACGATGCCTTCTTCGACTGCCGCGCGGGTCGCGTGCAGCGCGTCGTCGACGCGGTCTTTCTTTTCCTTCATCTCAACCTCGGTCGCCGCCCCGACCTTGATCACGGCCACGCCGCCTGCCAGCTTTGCAACGCGCTCCTGCAGTTTCTCCCGATCGTAGTCACTAGTCGCTTCCTCGATCTGCGCACGTATCGACTTCACGCGTGCCTCGATGCGCTTTTCGTCGCCTGCGCCGTCGATGATGATCGTGTCGCCCTTGCGAACTTCCACGCGCTTGGCGCGCCCCAGGTCTTCGAGTGTTGCGTTCTGAAGTTGCTTGCCCGTCTCTTCGGAGATCACGGTCGCGCCGGTGAGGACGGCGATGTCCTCGAGCATGGCCTTGCGGCGATCGCCGAAGCCGGGGGCCTTGACGGCCGCAACTTTCAGGATGCCCCGCATTGCGTTGACCACCAGCGTGGCCAGTGCTTCACCGTCGATATCTTCCGCGACAATCAGCAGCGGTTTGCCGGCCTTCGAGGTCGCTTCGAGAGCCGGCAGCAGGTCCCGGATACTCGAGATCTTCTTGTCGTGCAGCAGGATCAATGCGTCGTCGAGATACGCGGCCTGTTTTTCCGGATCGTTGATGAAGTAGGGGCTCACGTAGCCGCGGTCGAACTGCATGCCTTCGACCACATCCAGCTCATTGTCGAGCGACTTGCCGTCTTCGACGGTGATCACGCCTTCCTTGCCGACTTTTTCCATCGCGTCCGCGATGATCTTGCCGATCGCCTCATCGGAATTCGCCGAGATCGAACCCACCTGCGCGATCTCCCTGTTGGTGGAAATCGGCTTCGACAGATTGCGCAGTTCGTCGAGCACTGCGGCCACAGCCTTGTCGATGCCGCGCTTGAGATCCATCGGGTTCATGCCAGCGGCGACGTGCTTCATACCTTCCTGCACGATGGCCTGCGCCAGCACGGTGGCGGTGGTAGTGCCGTCGCCAGCCACGTCAGCGGTCTTCGAGGCGACCTGTTTGACCACCTGCGCTCCCATGTTCTCGAAGCGGTCCTTCAGTTCAATTTCCTTTGCGACCGACACACCATCTTTCGTGATGGTCGGCGCGCCGAAGCTACGCTCGATCAGCACGTTGCGTCCTTTGGGTCCGAGCGTGACCTTGACGGCATCGGCGAGGACATTCACGCCCTTGACGATACGGGCGCGAGCGCTGTCATGAAATTTGACGTCTTTTGCACTCATGTTCTTGCTCCTGGTAAAGTCGTTGACTGAACGCGTCGCGAACAGCGGGTCGGGTGTCCGCGACCGTAACGCGGTTTCAGGCGGCCTTTCGGGCGGCGCCCGCGTCGGCCTCGAGGACTCCCATGACGTCTTCCTCGCGCATGACGAGCAACTCCTCGCCGTCGACCTTGACGGTCTGGCCTGCGTATTTGCCGAACAGCACGTGATCACCGACTTTCAGTTGCAGCGCGCGCAGCGTTCCATCCTGCAGCAGCCGGCCACTGCCGACTGCGACGACTTCGCCTTGTTCTGGTTTTTCTGCCGCTGAATCGGGAATCACGATGCCCGAAGCCGTCGTCCGTTGCGTTTCGATTCGCTTGACGATAACCCGGTCGTAGAGGGGACGAATCTGCATTTCCATCTCCTGAGCGATTAAAGGATCACCAATAAGGGAATCCGGCTGCGGGAACCGGGGCGCGCATACGCCGCGGTGCAGCCGAGCCAATGTCTGGCGGAATGCGAAATAGAGGCGCCAATGCCGCGCTTCAAGGGGCGCGAAAATGTCTATTTGTAACAGAATATTTCAACGCGGCAGCAGCACGCGCTGCACTTTGCCGAGGCGATAAACCGTGCGACCGCGTCGATCCGGGTGGGGGGGTTCAGGCAGCACCGGACAGGGCGGCTGGCGTCCACCATCCGCATCGAGGGTGTCGTCGGGTTCGTTGAGCGTGCCCCACAGGCCGCCCTTGACCGGGCGGAACAGCCAGCGCAGGTAGCCGCTGTGCGCGGCAAGACGCATCAGCGCGTCGCGGTCCATATCGTCACTGACAAGCTGCGGGTCGCGGGCCCCGTGCCCGGGATAGTTTCCGAACGCCTGACGGCAAGCGAGCGCCTCGGCCTCGCTGGCACCGATCACGTTGCATCCTCGCCGCTCGACGCGCTCGACGTCCCACGCGCCGGATTGCCAGGCGGCATCCAGCAGCATGGCGTCCGCGGTCTCAAAGCTGTGCCACGGTGCGTCGAAGCGAAAGGCCGACCCCGGAACCGGTCGTCGCGGGATCTCGATGCCGGGCAGGACAAGCGGCGTCGCTCGCCGGAATCCGTGCCAGTGGAGTATCGCAAAAAGCGGCGTATTCACCTGCGCCACCGCCGTGACGGTGACGGCAAAGAGCGGCAGACGCACGGTGTCGATCTGCTCCTGAAGCCTGTCGAAAAGTTCCATGAAGCCTCCCGGATGACATGTTGCAGGGCCTCTTGAAATTCGCGTTCCTTGCGCTATTTTATCCATCGCTAAGGCAGTCGCGACCAAGCGTTGCGTGTTTCGATCTGTTTGTCGGTGGGGCTTCCCACGGGCAGGCGAACTGGAGTGCGTGGTCAGGTTCGCGCTTCGTGAGAGGCTGCACATCCCGAATCATCTGTGTCGCCTGAGGGTCACTACCTCGGGCTCGCCGTTATGCTCGATCGACTTCTGAAAATAGCGCTTCGCCGCAGCCTTGTCACGATGCGCGCGCAGCAGAAAATCGATCGTGTCTCCCGCCTTGTCCACGGCCCGGTACAAGTACTTCCACTGTCCCTTGACCTTGAAAGGGCGCATGACGGCGGCCGTGCCTACAGCTTGTTTTGGTGCGCACTCAGTTCGCAGTGCCAGGACCCGCACCGGCCTGGCAGCCCGGCACCGTGTTGATCACTTCACGCCCGAGCAAGTCGACGGCCTTGCTCGCGTCCAGCGCATCATAGACCCGACCAGCGCCCCTTCTCGCGCCTCGCCCCAGCATGGTCCGTCCCGGCAGACCGCACAGTCGACACGGCGTCGGTCGTCGTTGAGCGGCGAGTCGCTTACATGCCCCGTTCAAAGAATTCTGCGCTATGGTCGATGAATGCCCTGACCTTTGCGGGTAATAGCGTGCGGCCGATATAGGCCAGTCGGACTTCAGCCGCCGTATCGACGATCTCGAAGCCTTCAAGCAGACGTACGAGCCGGCCAGCCTTGATGTCCTGTTCCACAAGCGCGAAGGGAAGCAAACCCACACCGTATCCCTCGAGAATGATGTCGCGATTGAATATCGGGTTATTCGACGCGATCTCGTATTTGATCTGGACTGCGACGGTTTCGTGGTCGATTTGGAACGTAAGGGTTGGTTTATGCATCGAGGGCGGCACCGTGACGAACACATGATCGGCCAGCTCGGCAGGATGCCGCGGTGGTGGACGCCTGCCGAGGTACGCCTGCGTCGTGACGATGACCAGCGGCAGCCGTTGAAGAAGCCGCGTCACGGCAAGATCCGTCGCGAGCATGAACGGTAGCACGATGCCCAGATCGTACCCGTCGGCCGTCAGGTCGACAGATCGCTCTGTCAAAGTGATGTCCAGACTAATATTTGGATGCTTGCGCTTGAACGATGCCATCAACGGCGCAAGCCATGTCAACGCAGCCGTAGTGTGCGCGACCACACGTAATACGCCTGCCGGTAGTCGCCCATGACCTGCGGCGCTCGCTTCCAGGCGATCCAGATCGTCGAGAATGCGACAGCACCCCTCGTAAAAGCGCTCCGCGGCTTCCGTGAGAGAAAACTGCCGCGTCGAACGATGAAACAGTCGTGCTCCCAGGCGCTCCTCCAGCGAGGCTATCGCGCGTGAAACGACCGAAGGTGACAGGTCCATCATTTCGCCCGCGCGCCGGAAGTTTTTCACTTCGACGATCGTGCGGAAGAGACGCAAGCTTTCTATATATTCCATGATCTACGTTTCGGGCATCTGGACGAATTGCAATCGCGACCCTTTGCGACCTCGTTCAACGATTCTCGAGAGTGCAGCACTCGTGCCATCCCATCGGCGGTGTTTGTTGAATTGACTGCCGATACGGTACGGACGAAGCAAATTGCGCTAGCACTGTCTGACCCAACTGGTCGATCACACTCTGCGGATAGCACAGATTAAAAAGCTGCATGCCTTCGCAAAGGCTCACGAGGCAGAGCGCCAACGCATCCGACGGCAGCGGCAATGTGCTGTCGCTTTCCCTCAGGAGCGTTTGAATATGGGCGCTGACCTGCAAAAGCTTCGCGCGTCGCAACCCATGAAGCCGTTCCTGAAAGATGCTGTCGCGGCGTGCGAGGAGGTACGCCTCGACCCAAAGCGGAAAGCATTCACGCTCACGCCAGAAACGGACAAGATTCGTAATCACGCGCGCGGTCGCTTGCTCAGGCGTGCCAGCATCTTGAAAGATCGCCCGCAGATCCGCATGCGCCGCTTCGACGTCGCGCCGCAACAGTTCCGTCAGCAGCTCGTGTTTGCTTCTGAAATTGGAGTAGAACGCGCCCCTCGTGTACCCTGCGGCCTCGACGATGTCCTCCACGCTCGTCGCTGCGAAGCCCTTCCCGAGGAACATCGTCCTTGCGGCACCATACAGGCGCTCCCGGGTCTGCTCTTTTCTGCGCGCGTGGCTCAGGCGTTCGTTCTTCATGGCGTGGCTCGAGGCGATCTCTCTGTCCGATCGTCTGCGCAAGACGAAGCTGTGAAATCGCCGTTACTCGGTGGCCCCGCTGAGACTGGCTCATGCTCCACAGCGTATATTAGACATTAGACTCATAATTGATTTTTATGTCAATGCAGAAATTGAGGGCGCGAGCGACGCTTCAGTTAGCCTCCACCTCGCTGGCCGTCAGCGCGAGGCTGACTTCTCCCAGGTACACACTTTCGCCGACCGCACACTCGCGCGTTGCATTGCCCCGCGCGTGACGAATCTCGATCCGGTACCGCAATACCCCGAACCCTTCACGTCAGGCCTTTTCCGCCATGGCGGCATCGTCGAGCTTGACCGTGTCGAAGACGCCAGCGGGGCAAACCTGCTCGCAGCGCGGATGCTGCCAGCCCTGGTCGAGCAGATGTGCATCGAAGATCCACGTCTGCGGCACTTGCAGTTCCTCGTTCCAGACGATCGCCTTGTACGGGCACGACTTGACGATGTCCTTGCGCCCTCGCGCCTTCTCCGGATCGATGATGACGATGCCGTCGGAGCGCTTGCGGACCGCATCGCCGCCGACGCGCCTGAGCGACGCAAGCTTGTGCAAGATCGCCTGCACTTTCGGCCACAGGTCTATGCCGGGGTGCGGCGCCAAGGTGATAAGCACACTCGCGCCTGAGGCATTGAGCAGCTCGCCTATTGCGTCGCTTTCGAGCAGTGGATTGATTGCGCAGACAATGCCGACCGCCTCGCCGCCCCACACCACGAAGTGCGTTTCGGGCAGATTCGGCAACACATAGGCGACCACCGTGTCTCGCTGCACACCCAGTCGTGACAACATGTTCGCCGTGCGCGTGGTGTCGCGCACCAGTTCGCTGTAAGTCCAGCACTTCGGGCTCGCGTAGTCGTCCGCGGTTGTGTCAAGAACGAGAACGCGGGTGCCGATGGATTGATCGCGGCGCCCCGGCAGATCATTTCGTAGGTGCTCGACAGAAGTTCCGCCGGTTGCCCCCGCGATTCGATAGCGAGGACATCCTGCTCGTTAGCGACGGCTTTCATGCGGCCTCTGCGACGACGACGTTGCGCTGGGTACCGAGATCGATCGAGCCATCCTTGCTAACGATACGTGCTTCGACCACATCGCCAATCTGAAGATACTGCGGTCGCTCGGCTTGCAGCCCGAGGAAGAGACGCCATTTCTCCGCTTCGGGCAGTTGTGCCGCAGCGCGTTGCTTTTCCGGCGACGGAATCATCAGCGCGCAACCGGACGGCGTACCTGTTGCAAGCAGGTCCCCGGCGTGCAGGTCCTGAACGCCGGACAGTTCGGTCAACGTTTCTGCCGGACCGTACACGAGACCCGAGGTCGAATCGTTCTGTCGAACCGTTCCGTTGACAGTCAGCGTCAGCACGAGCTGCTCGAGCTTCGGCATATCGTGCTTTTCGAGCAGGCAAAGATACGGGCCGACCGGGCCGAACGTCCGAAAGCTCTTGCCCTTGTAGAACTGCATCTGTGGAATCTGCACATCGCGCGTGGAATAGTCGTTCACGATTACGGCGCCGGCAACGTAGTCGTGCAGGTTCTCGTCGGTAATCGTTGCGCGGGACGTGATGTCGCGCTTGAGGACGAGACCGAGTTCGATCTCGTAATCGAGGAACCGCACCGAATGGGGCTTCACGAGTTTCGAGTCCGCTGGAACGATGCAGCTCGTGGCCTTCGTGAAGATCATGTTGAATTTTTTCGCATCCGGGTCCATGCCGGATTCGATCATGTGCTGGCGGTAGTTCGCACCCTGGCAGATGAACTGCTGATTGGCCGTCACGGGCGACAGCCATTGCACGTCCGCTTCGGGAATCGTGGGGCCGTCCAGCATCAATAAGCGCTCGACCGGATTGGCGTGAATAAACTCCGCGGTCGTGCTGAACTCACCGGGAATCGGCGTGATTGCGTTGTTAGCCACCACGCCCCACTGGGCGCGACCATCGTGCAGATAATGCAGAACGTGAATTGCCATTTTGGCTGTCTCCGGATTCGGTAAAGAGGTGCGTCAGGCAAAGATCTTCAACAGTGCGCGAAGTCGCGCTAACGTGACGTCGGGGCTTCGGCGCAGGTTTGCGATCAGCGCCGCGATGCTCGCAAGCGCCAATCGGGGCTTGGTGAAGCTGCTCGGCATCGTCGGCCCCCACTGGGCCATCGCCTCGCGGCTCGCGGCATGGATTCCCGTGTCGGCTTCGCTGGTGAAAAGATCACCGTCGCAGTAGTGCTCATGCTTGTCTCCCCACGGGTCTTGCCAGTAGTCGAAAATCTGGCTGCCGAGGATATGGCGCCCGATGCCCCACGCGTGCGTCCATCCGCCCTTGCGCAGAACGCGCTGGCCCATGCCGACCGCATCCGCATCAACGAGTTCGTAGGCGCTATGGCTGTATTTCGGCTCAAAACTCTGTGCAAGCGCGAGCGTGTGATGATCGGCGGGCTTGCCGCCGAGATCGAGCCGCATGAACGCGACAGCCGGTGACCCATCGGGCAACACCTGCACGTCGCTCGGGATGAAGCCGAAATGGCGCGTGTACCACGCACAGGTGTCCTGATAATCGGCCAGTTCCAGCACCACGTGCCCAAGCCTGATGATCTCAGGAGCGCCCTCGGGGGGACGCTGCGTGCCGTTGATGCGAACCGCGGCATCGACGGAATTGAACGCCAACGGCAGCCGGTGCGGCAACGCAGTGGCGGGCGCCTGGCCCCAGACCGCATCGACACGGAACCCCGACGGATCCTCCAACTGCACCACGTAGCCGCCGCCCGGCAGCTTAGAGGCCTTCGCCTCCGACGCGCCCGGCAGCCTGGCAAGCGCATCCAGTTCGGCTACGCTGCCGACCTCCAGGCCAAAGCCGACAAATCTCGCTTTGGGCGCCTCTCGCACGACGTAACAGAAGTGCGACGCGCCTGTACCGCGCAGGAGCAGCATCTCTTCGCCACGCGTGACCGTTCGAAGCCCAAAGTCGTTGAGAAACCGTTCAGCTTTCTCGAGGTCCGGCCGATCGAACATCAGATAGGCCAATGCGGTCGCTTTCGCCGTTGGATTCGGGTGACGAGCCGGCTGTGCAGTGGTCAGTTTCATGGTGAACGGTGATCAGGCAGTTAGGATCGGTGAAGCCGCGCGCAGGGCTGGCGCGCCGCACCGCGCGAGCACGCGGGCGCTGGCGGCCTGACTAGATGGGCAATTTGCGGACGCGGGATCGATGGCGGGCCCTAAAGCCCGGATGGGCCGTTGGGTAAGGTGATGGCGGCCGCTGGGCGCAATGCCGGTTCTGTTTGCTGTCTCCACAGTCACTCCGTCTGTTCTAGTAAGACCGGCTTTTGCCGCCGTCTATGACATTAAACTCATCACTGATCGTTTTGTCAATAAAGACATTCGAATCTATACTGTGGCTATGACCAGAACTGGATCCACCATGACAACCACGACTAAGCGCGCGCCAGCCAAACGCTCCCCGGCTAAGGCGTCCGCCTCCCCGGCTCCCGTCATCGAAGAAAAAGAGCCTCGCGGCGCCCGCCGCAAGCGCGAGACGCGCGCGCGTCTGCTCGACGCAGCCCTCAGGCTGATGGCCGAAAGGGGCATGGAGGGCGTGGCGATCAATGAAATCACCGAGGCCGCCGATGTCGGCTTTGGCTCCTTCTACAACCACTTCGAGTCGAAGGAAGCGATCTACGCGACGCTCGTCGACAACGTATTCGAAGAGTTTGCGAACGTGCTGGATCGCCTCGCGGGAGGCATCACCGATCCCGCGGAAGTGGTGGCCGTCTCGGTGCGCCACACTATCCTGCGTGCGCGGCACGATCCGGTGTGGGGACGCTTTCTGATTCGCGAAGGGTTTTCGGCGCCTGCGCTGAGTCGTGGGCTGGCTCAGCGGCTCATGCGCGACATTCGAAACGGCATTGCGGCAAAGCGATTTGTCGTTGCCGACCCGTTTATCGGCTACCTCGCAGTGGGCGGCACCGTTCTGTCTGCCATCGCGGCCGAACTGAACTATGTCGCGCCGGGCGCAAGTGCCGCAGATATGCTGAAGGAGCTGGGTTTCAGCGGCGAGCACTTTCCCAAGCGCACGGCAGCCATGTTGCTTCAGATACTCGGCCTGAAGCGCGCAGAGGCGGAAAAGATTGCCGCGCGTCCACTGCCGATCGTCGACGCAGCCGACGAGGCAGCTTGAGGTCGCCAGTCGTGAGCGGAACGTTTCTGGCGATTGGTCCCTGTCCCGACTGGCGACGGGCTGCGAATTTATCCGCCGGAGCGCGGAGCCGCCGGCCTGTTTACCTCGGTTTGCGCCCCGCCTGAAAATGGCGGGCAGGACAGCGTTGTCATTCCCCTTCCGCCGCGCCCACCCGTAAGGCCAGACGGCCGATCCGCCGCGGTCGCCGCGAAGGCGCGCACGACCTCGGCTATCTGGTCAGCAATCGCATTGATCGCACGACGATGCCCCTCGACGATGCCCTGGTATCCGCCAGACACGGGCTCCGTCACAGTGCTGTGGCAAGTCAGCGTCTGCTGGCCTGCAGACCCGCTCACACTCCACACGGCGTCAACCAGCACATGTGAACCGGGCCACGATTCGAAGCGCTGAACATCGACGCCAATCTGATAGACAGGAACCGCATCGCCACGACCAATCGCGCTGGCAGCGGATGCGGCGGCCTGTTGGCTCACGCGAGCCACGAGTGCATAGCGAATCTCGTCCGGAAGCGCCGACGACCATTGGTCGTCTTCAAGCACCTGCACCTGGGCCGCATTGACCTGCACCACAAGCTGGCTTCGGGCGACTGCGGCCGGCACTTTGACCGGGCGTACATCGATCCGCAAAGCGGGGCTTGTCACACTCTTCGCGACAGCCGGCTCTGCGTCCGTTCCGAGCGTATAGACGCGGGTCGCCGGTGATGCGCACGCCGTCACAACGGCCAGCCCGACGACAGAGACGAGTGTCCTCATCATGGTGCGGAACGAGCGGGATTGCCTCGCGATCATTGCTGGTCTCCTTTCTTGCCAAACAGCAGCGCCTGTGGATGCCGCTCCAGGTAGTCGGAGAGCGCATTGAGCGATTGCAGCGTGCGCGTGAGCTGCTGCATGGCGTCCTGAACGTCCGACTGCATCGGCGCAGTCTGCCGGAGTGTCGATTCCGCAGTCGCGAATGTCTTTTGCGCGGCGGCGAGCGTGTCGCGTGCCTGCGGCACGATCTCCGTGTCCATATGTCCGAACAGCTTGCTGGCGTTCTCCAGGGCACCGTCGAGGTTCGCGCCGATCCGGTCGAACGGCACTTGGTTCAGCTTCCTTGCGATGTCCGCAATCTGCACCTGCAGCTCGTCGAGCGTATTCGGCACGGTCGGCAGATTTAGCGGGTTGCTATGCACGTCCACCGTCGCGCGAGGCGCTTTCGGGAACATGTCCAGCGCGACATACAACTGTCCCGTCAGGAGATTGCCGGTCCGCAATTGCCCGCGCAGCCCTTCCGTCACCAGGTGTTGCAACAATTCGTGCCCGCCAGGCGTGTCCGGCGCCGGCAGCGCTTCGCTGGAGCGCCGGCTGAGCCGGTCGGGGTAAAGCGCCATCGCCACCTTCATGCTGAAGCTCTTGCGCTTTTCGTCGTACTCGATGCCGATCTGCGTCACCTGCCCCAGCGCGATCCCGCGAAGATCGACGGGTGCGCCAACCGACAGTCCGCGCAAAGACTGATCGAAACGCATGACCACGTTGAGCGGCTGGCCGTCGGGCTCGCGCATGGCGTCCGATTCATCCGCGGCGAGCCGGAACTCCGCCTTGTCTGCCGCCGGTGGGCCCGCGTCCTGCCCGGCCGGAGACTGGAACGCCAGCCCTCCGACGACGACAGTCGCGAGCGATTGCGTATTGAGCTTCAGCCCGTTGGAGTCAAGACGCAGATCGACGCCGCTTGCATGCCACCACCGCGTATTGGTACCGACGTACTGGTCGTACGGTGCATTCACGAAGACATTCACGATGACGCCCGCGCCGTGAGGATCGAGCGAGTAGCCGATCACCTGACCCGCCTGGATACGGTGGTAGAAGATGGGGGCGCCGATATCGATCGAGCCCAGCGAGTCGCCTCGCAGCGTGTACTGATGCCCCGGTTGTCCCGTGGTGACAATAGGCGGACTTTCAAGACCGAGGAAGGCGGTTTGCCGCTCGGTCGAGCGCCCGATGTCCACGCCGATGTAGGCGCCCGAAAGCAGCGTACCGAGGCCGGAGATGCCATTGGCGCCGACGCGCGGGCGTACTACCCAGAACCGCGTGCCTTGCGTGGCAAACTTCTCTGCGTCGTTGCTCAACTGGATACTCGCGATAACATGCCGCAAATCCGCGGACAACGCAACGGCTTGCACGACACCGATTTCAACGTCCTTGTACTTGACCTTCGTCTTGCCCGCCTCGATGCCCTCGGCGTTATTGAAGGTGACCGTCACGACGGGTCCTTTTTCCGCAACGGATTTGACCACCAGAGCAACGCCGATCAATGCCGAGATCAAAGGCACTAACCAGATCAGGGATGGCAGCCAACGCTTGCGCGGCTTGATGTCAGGTCTGGATAGATTGGAAAGATGCATCGTCTTTTTCAGGAATTCGGTTTTTCAAGAGAGGAGCAGCTAGAGCTTCATCGTTCGCAGTTGAAGCGGCACGCGGCCCCGGACCCACGTTGTCCCAGATGAGCCGAGGATCGAATTGATGCGATGCAAGCATGGTCAGGATCACAACCGCTCCGAAAGCGAGGGCGGCCGGTCCAGCAGTAATGACGGCGAGCGAGCCGAAATGCACCAAGGTGACTGTCAGTGCAACGACGAACACGTCGAGCATCGACCACCGGCCAATGCGCTCGACGAGCCGGTACAGGGTCGCTTTTTCACGAGCGCGCCAGCCCGAACCGCGCGAAGCGGCCACCGTGAGAAGCGTGAGAACAACGAGCTTGAGAACCGGCACGAGAACGCTGGCGATGAAGACGACGACAGCGAGCGGCCAGTCTCCCGAGGTCCAGAAATACGCCACGCCGCCAAGGATCGTGTCGTCTTCCGAGCCGCCCACGGATGACGCGTGCATGATCGGCAGCAGATTCGCCGGAATATAGGCAATCGCGGCGGCAAGAAGCAGACTGGCCGTCCGCGTAAGACTGTCAGGATTGCGTTCGTGCAGCACATGCTGGCATCGGGTGCAGCGCTGGTGGGCATCCTTTTCGCTACGCGTCTGAACGAGTCCGCATGCGTGACAGCCGACAAGTCCGGCTCGCCGTGCCGTGATGGCGGTCGACGAACTGGCTTTGCGCGCCCCCGAGGGCCGCATGAACCGCTCTCGCCCGGTGCTCACCTTCGACCACCGAACGTCCGCCACTCGCGAGCGCCTGATTTCTTCACTGATCGCCCAAAGCCCGCTCGGGTCGAATGAAGCAACCACGCCCAGCATGACGGTCAGCGTGCCTAATGCGAACAACCCCGGTCCCGGGATCACTTGCGCGATGCTGACCATCTTCACGATCGTCACCAGCACGCCGAGCATGAACACTTCGACCATGCCCCACGGCCGGACGATCTGCACGAGACGCACCATCGCATTGAAACGAGGTGGCCGTATACCCAACCGCAGCGGCACCAGCACATAGAGCAATGCGAGCAATTCGATCAACGGAAAAAGTACCGCCGAGCACAACACCATCACCGCGACGACACGCATGTCGCCGAACCACAGCGAGCGCACGGCGCCAAACAGCGTCGCCTCGGACGTCATGCCGCTCGCGTGCATTTCGATGAGCGGGAAACTCTGCGCGATACAAAAAACGATCAACGCGGCGAGCGTCACAGCGCAAATCCAGTCGAGCGACAATGCGCAACCCGGTAGCGCTGCGAAGCCCGCACCGCATCGCGAGCAGGCCGCACGGTGTCTTTTCGCGGCAGCGGGCTTGCGAAACAACAGGTCGCATTCGTGGCAGACAATCAGTCTTTGGTAATCCATACGGAAATAAAGCGGAAAACCGCGGGCATTCACACTCGCAGCAGGCCCAGACCGCGCGTTGCAGCGCGGACCCAGCCGGCAATCGATGTGGGTCCAACGGCTATCGACGTGGCTCGAGCCACTACTAAACGGCGAGGGCGGTCCCGCTGGATCGCCCTCGTGTGTCACGAGCGCCCGGTCTTTGCAGTCAATGCGGTCGCTTGCTGGGCGTCGGGCAGTTCTCCCATCGCCTGGAAGAGCGCCGCCGTATCGCCCATGCGCTGACCTGCGGCACGTGCTGCTGCGATTTGCGCGTTCAGGTAGCGCGATTCGCTGGCGTGCGTTGCCGCCGAAGGCAGCGAGCCCATGCGGTGGCGCGACGCGGTGTCGTCGAATGCCGTGCGCGCGGCATCGGCGGCGGCTTCGCTCGACGCCAGAGTCTGTGCGTCGTTATCCAGCGCGGCGAGCGAATTCGCCACGTCCTCGAACGCAGACAGCACGGTCGCCTTGTAGTGCAGCACGGCGGCGTCGTACGCATCGATCGACGCGCGGCGTTGCGCGAACAGCGCGCCGCCATGGAAGATCGGCTGCGAAAGGCTCGCTCCGATGGCCCACAGTCCGCCCGCACCCGAAACGACTGCCGGCCAGCTGAAGCCGCCGCGCCCCATCGCGCCCGTCAGCGACAGGCTCGGGAAGAGTTGCGCCGTTGCCTCGCCCACGTCGGCGGCTGCGGCCTTGACGGCCGCGTCGGCTGCCTGGATGTCCGGGCGCGAGCGCAACAGGTCCGAAGGCACGGCTACGGGCACGCGCTCCGGCAGCGACAGGCTGTCCAGATCCGGCACGCTCGGGGCATTGTCCGGTGTACGGCCAATCAGCACCGCGAGTGCATGAACCGCGGTCGCGCGTTGCTGACGCAGTGCAGGCAAGCTCGCCGCGATGGAGGCCGCGTCCTGCTTCGACTCGAACGCCTGGGCTCGCGAAACCGAGCCGAGCGCGTAGCGCTGTGCGTCTTCGTTCGCCGCATCGTTCGATACGGCGGCGAGCCGCTCGGTGAGTGCAATCTCCCGGTCGAGGGCCGCCACGTTGATCGTGGCTGCCACGATGTTTGCCGCGAGCGCACGGCGCGACGCTTCCAGCTCGAACGCCTGCACATTCACACGGGCCGCGCTCGCGGAGTTCGCATAGCGCGTCTGGCCGAACAGGTCGAACGTGTAATGCGCTTGCAGCTGCCCGGCAAAGAAGTTGTATTGCACCTGCTCGGGCAGGCCAAGCTGGGGCGCGACCGGTGAACGGGCGCGCTGCACCTGCGCTGCGCCGTCGATCGATGGCAGCTTCGATGAGCCGATCTGCGCGCGCAATTGCTCCTGCGCCGATGCGAGCGTACGCTGCGTTGCCGCAAGCGTCGGGCTGTTGCGCAGTCCTTCGTCGACGAGTGCGTCCAGCGCGGCACAGTGGTAGAGCCGCCACCACTGCGGCCCCGGCGTGGCGCCGACATCGAAGGTCTGCGCAACGCCGCCCGCTGCCGCCGTCTTCGCAGGCTGCGCCTGCGCACCGTAATGCTCGGGAGACGGCATCGCCGGCGGCTCGCCGCTGGGCCCGAACGAACACGCCGTCATGGCGAACGCCGCGGCCGCCGCAAACACGGATGCCTTGTAAGTAAAACTCATGATCAAACCTCCGTATGCTCGACGACGACCGGTTGCTCGCCGCGCTCGTCACGACGGACCCTGAAGCAGGTCGCGTAGAGTGCCGGCAGGAAGAACACGGTCAACAATGTGGCGACGGTGATGCCGCCCATCAGCGCAGTCGCCATCGGCCCGAAAAAGCCCGAGCGCAGCAGCGGAATCAGCGCGAGCACGGCGGCGGCGGCCGTCAGCATGATCGGCCTGAAACGTCGCACCGTTGCGCCGATGATGGCGTCGAAGCGCGGGTGCCCCGCCGCGATGTCCTGATCGATCTGGTCGACGAGAATCACGGAGTTGCGCATGATGATGCCGAACATCGCGATCACGCCCAGCAGCGCGACGAAGCCGAACGGCTTGCCGAACAGCAGCAGCGCTGTCACGACGCCGATGAGACCCAGCGGCGCGGTCAGCACGACGATGAAGGTGCGCGCGAAGTTCTTCAGCTGGATCATCAGCAGCGTCAGTACCGCAATGATCATCAGCGGCATTTCCGCATTGATCGACGTCTGGCCCTTCACGCTCTCCTCGACTGCCCCGCCCACCTCGATCCGGTAGCCCACGGGGAGCTTTGCGCGCACAGCCGTGAGTGCGTTCTCGATGTCGTGCGTCACGTCGATGCCCTGCGCGTCGCCGCGCACGTCGGCCTGCACGGTGATGGTTGGCTGGCGGTCACGCTCCCAGATCACGCCATATTCGAGCGTGTCGCGCACGTGTCCGAGCGAGCCGAGCGGAACCGGGCCGTTCGGTGTCGGAATCGCAAGGCTCGTGAGCTTGGCGGGATCGACGCGCTCGCTCTTCGGCGCTCGCAGATCGACGTTGATCAGCTTGTCGCGCTCGCGGTACTGCGTGACGGTGTAGCCGGACAGCGTCATGGCCAGGAAGCTGGAAACGTCCGCTGACGTGACGCCAAGCTGCCGCGCGCGGTTCTGGTCGATCTCGAACGAAATCGAGCGTTCGGCCGGCTCGTCCCAATCGAACTGGACGTTGCGCGTGCGCGAATCGGCACGGACTTTTTCCGCGACCGTATCCGCGATCGATCGCACCGTCGCGATGTCGTCACCGCTCACGCGGAACTTGATCGGAAAGCCAACAGGCGGACCGTTCTCGAGCCGTGCGACACGTGTGCGAGCACCGGAAAAGTCCTTTTCCAGTTTCGCGTCGAGCCAGCGCATCAGTTCCTCGCGTGTTTCGACGTCCTTGGCCGTGACCACGAACTGCGCGAAATTGGGCTGCTGGAGCTGCTGGTCGAGCGGGAGATAAAAGCGCGGAGCACCCGTGCCGACGAAGTCGACGTAGTGGTCGATTCCGGCCTTGCCATCGAGAACCTTCTCGAGGCGCTTCGATTCACGCAGCGTCGCCTCGAACGAAGCGCCTTCAGGCAGCCTCAAGTCGACCAGCAATTCAGGACGCTCGGAGTTCGGGAAGAACTGCTGCGGCACGCGCGTGAACGCAACCATGGCGAGCGCGAACAGGCCGCAGGTGACGCCGAGCACGATCCAGCGCCGCTCGATGCACCAGGTGACCCAGCCCGACAGGCGTCGGTAGAAGCCGGTGTTGTAGACGGCGTGCTCATGGTCGTGCCCGGCGCCGGCGTGAGCCTTGCGCTCGGGCAGCATATGAAAGCCGAGCAGCGGCACCAGCACGACCGCCGCGAACCACGAGACGATCAGCGCGATGGCCGACACCTCGAAGATGGAGCGGGTGTACTCACCCGTGCTCGATTTCGCCAGCGCGATCGGCAAAAAGCCCGAGACCGTCACGAGGGTGCCGGTCAGCATCGGAAATGCGGTACTCGAATACGCAAACGCCGCCGCGCGCATGCGGCTCCAGCCCTGCTCCAGCTTCACCGCCATCATTTCGACGGCAATGATCGCGTCGTCGACCAGCAGCCCGAGCGCGAGCACGAGCGTGCCAAGCGAAACCTTGTCCAACCCGATACCGAAGGTATGCATGCACAGCGCGGTCACGGCAAGCACGATCGGGATCGTGATCACCACCACCATGCCCGTGCGCAGACCGAGCGAAACGAGGCTCACGACCAGCACGATCGCGACGGCTTCTCCGACCGAACGCACGAATTCGTCCACGGAGTGCTTGACCGCGTGCGGCATGCTCGAAACCGGCACGAGCTTCAGACCCGCCGGCAGCGTTGCCTGCAGTTCGGCAGTCTTCGCGTCGAGCGCGCGACCGAGGTCGATGACGTCGCCGCCCTTTTGCATCGTCACACCAATGCCGAGCACCGCCTGGTCGCCAACGCGCATCTGCGTGACGGGCGGATCGTCGTAACCGCGCCTGATCGTCGCAATGTCGCCGAGGCGGAAGGAGCGCTTGTTGACGGTGATCAGCGTGTCCGCAAGCGCGCGCTCGTCCTTGAACGCGCCGCTCGGACGCACGAATACGCGGTCGTCCGCCGTGGTGATCGTGCCGACAGGCGCGACGGCATTCTGCGCGTCGATCGCCTGAGCAAGCTGTTGCGGCGTGATCGAAAGACGCGTCAGTTGCGCGTTCGAAATCTCGACGAAGATGTGCTGATCGGGGTCGCCGAAGTAGTCGACCTTCGCAACGCCGGGCACCCGCAACAGCACCGTGCGCAGCCCGTCCGCATAGTCGTGCAGTTGCGCCGGTGAGAAGCCGTCGCCTTCGAGCGCATAGATGTTGGTATAGACGTCGCCGAATTCGTCGTTGAAGAACGGTCCGACCGTCCCCTTCGGAAGCGTCGCCTGGATGTCGCCGACTTTCTTGCGAACCTGGTACCAGGTCTCGGGCACCTCCTTGACCGGCGCCGAGTCCTTCATCGCGAAGAAAATCATCGACTCGCCGGGCCGCGAGTAGCTCTTGATGTTGTCCACATACGGCGCCGCCTGCAACTGACGACCGATTCGGTCGGTGATCTGCTCCTGCACTTCGCGGGCGGTCGCGCCCGGCCAGTACGTCTTGATCACCATTGTGCGAAACGTGAAGGGCGGATCTTCCGATTGCGCGAGGTGCGTGTAGCCGATCACGCCGAACAGCGTGGCGAGCCCGATCAGAAAGATCACGAGCTGCTGGTGCGTCAGCGCCCATGCGGAGAGGTTGAAGCCTGTACCGCTCGCGCGTTCCTCGCCAGAAGCATTTGCCGGCGCCCGTTCGACCGAAGTTTCGTTGTCGCGCGCGTTCATACCGAGCCCTCCCGATGCAGCGGAGGCACCACTTGAACTTGCTCCCCGGAGCTCACGGCATGCACCCCCTGCAGGATCACCCGGTCGCCATCGTGCAGTCCCGCACTGAGCGAGACCGTGCGCTCGTCATACCGCTGTATCGTGACGGGGCGCAACTCGAGCGTGTCGCTGCCTTTACGCACGACCCACACGGCCGGGTTATCACCCTTGTGAAAGAGCGCCGTCACCGGGAGCGTAAAGATCTGGCCGACACCGAGATCGTCGGCTGAGCTGAATGCCACATTCGCGGTCATGCCAAGACGCACGTCGGGACCCGGCGCAGTCAGCGTGAGCTTCACGCGCCACGTGCGGCTTTCGGCGTCGGCCGCCGCCGACACCTCGCGCACCTGCGCTTCAAACGTCTTGCCGGGCAGCGCTGGCAAGGTGACGCGCGCCTTGCTGCCGACGGCCAGGGAGCTCACGGTCCTTTCGGGCGCGTCGCAAACGATATCGATGTCGCCGGTCCAGTCGAGGTGATACACAGCCTGCGTTGCCTGAACATTCTGGCCGGTATCCGCATCCTCCGATGTGATGACACCGTCGTGGTCCGCGGTCAGCGTCGCGTAGCGCAGGTGATCCGTCGCGAGCGCCATCTGCGCGAGAGCGGAAGTGCGCTGTGCGAGTGCGGAAGCGTAGGCGTCCTGAGTTTGCTCAAGCTGAGAGGGCGCGATCAGGTTTGCGCGCGCCTGCGCCTCATCGCGGTCGAGCTGCTGCTTCGCGAAGACGAGGCGATGCTCAGCCGCATCGAGTTGCGCGCGCGCATTGACGAGGTTGTTCTGCAGATCCGTCGGATCTAGCAGTGCAACGGTCTGTCCCGCCTTGACCGTATCGCCGATATGCACTCGGCGCTCGATGACCTTGCCTCCCACCCGGAACGACAGAGGCGTGGAATAGCGCGCCTGCACCTGTGCGGGCAGCGAGGTGCTATCGACGCGCTCATCCGGGTGAACCGCAAGCGCAACGACGGGCTTAACCTCGGCGACCACCGCGTCGCGCTGGTGGCATGCGCCAAGGACGATGGCGCTGCACGCCGCAAGGACGATAGTTGCCTTGCGTGTGGATGGAAAGAAGCAAGGTAACAGGGAGCGCACTCGTTTCAGCGCGACAAGACCGGAATGTTTCACGATGTTCACACAAGGCAGGTGATGAAGTCAGGTAGAAAAGTCGTCCGCGCCGATGGCCAGCCGCGCCTGCGGGACGTGCGTTGCCAGTAACGCGAAAACAAAGCCATTGATGCGGAATTGATCCTCTTTGATGACCCGATGGAACGGCGGCACAAGTTCCTTGACAGACCATCGCATCGGGTAAGCAACACGTGCCTCGAAGCGGGTCTGCGCCATTTGACAGGCACATTCGCTGATGCACGCGCTCGTCTGCACGACGTGTGCGGACTCGGGCGCGGGGCAACTAGTAGCGCCCCGGAGACTGGTTCGCCGCTCCCCGGTTCCGCCGTTTTCCCGCTTCCGCCGTCGCACAGATGACATTAAATCCATTTCTGATTATATTGTCAACTATGAGATTTAAATCTACAATCTGTGGCATACAGAGGAGGAGTTGACATGCCCAACGTTCCGAGTTCGCGCACGAACCGTCGGCAATCCAAAAAGGGATCGAGTCCATCCAATTCCGTCCGCGAACCCATCGGAGCAGGATCGCCGCGCGTGGCCCGGCGCAAGCTCGAAACGCGGCTTCGTCTGCTCGATGCTGCGTTCGAACTGGTGGCGCAGAAGGGGATGGACGGCGTCACGATCACCGAGATCACGAACGCCGCCGACGTGGGATTCGGGTCCTTTTACAACTACTTCGACTCAAAGGAAGGGATCTTCGCGGCGCTTGTCGAATGGCTGTTCGAGGAATTCGCCGGTACGCTCGATCGCCTGGCCGCGGGATTGCCGGACCCAGCGGAAGCGGTTGCAGTGTCGGTGCGTCATACGCTTTTACGCGCGTATCGGGAGCCCGTTTGGGGGCAACTCCTGATACGCGAAGGGCTGTCAACGCGCGTACTGAGCAGGGGACTGGGTCAGCGGCTGCTGCGGGATACGAAGAGAGGGATCTCGGAACGGCGCTTCATGGTCGCGGACGAACTGATGTGTGTGTTTTCCGTGATCGGCACTGTTGTCGCTGGTGTAGCAGCTGAGCTTCACTTCTCCGGATTTTCAAACCGGGCGGTTCGCGCACGAAAGACCCTTCGATCCAGGCACGAAAAGTTCGCCGAGAGCACGGCGGCCACGGTGCTGCAGGCGTTCGGCATCAAGCGCGCGGAAGCAGAAAAGATTGCTCGCCGTCCACTTCCTGCACCCACTCGAGCGGCGCCCATCTGAAGCGACAGGCGGTTTCAGGCTCGGCGCCACATGCCTTCGCACGCAAGCGAGCATCATCCGCTGTTTGCTGGCGCAGTGCGCAACTACTGCTGGTCTAAAAACGATCAGTCATGGTAAAGCGCACTTGCCAGATAGCCCCGCCGTAGTTCCCGTAACGCTGAAACAACGACGGCACTCACCGGCAGCGCCAGCAGCACGCCGAAGAAACCGAACAGTTGCCCAAACGCCAGCAACGAGAAAATAACCGCCAACGGATGCAGGCCAATGCGCTCGCCAACGAGCCTCGGTGTCAGAACGACACTCTCGAGGATCTGTCCGATTCCATATATGACGGCCACCGCTGCGAAGCCGTACCAGTTCCCGAATTGCAGAAACGCGGCGAGCAGTGCAAGGACCAGCGCGGTCGAGAAGCCGATATACGGCACGAACACGGCAAGTGCAGTGAGAAGGCCGACAGGCAGCGCAATGTCCAACCCGGCGATCGCCAGCGCTGCGGGGTAAAACACCGCAAGTATCACGACGACGAGCAGTTGCCCACGGAGATATTGCGCCAGCATCTGGTCGATCTCCGCAACGAAGTGGCGAGTTTTTCCGAGCCAGCGCCGCGGCACAAAACTCTCCATGCGCTCGAGCGCCTCATGCCTGTCGTAGAGAAGGTAGAAGAGAACGACCGGCACCAGCACCGCATTGCCCACCAAGCTGATCATCACATTGCCGCTCGTGCGCAAGTACTGCCACACAGCGAGGACAGCGCCGTGTTCGCCTGAAGTCAGTCGCGCTGCCAATGCGTCGCGAACATGCTCAAGATCGAGCGAATGGTTGATCCCCAGGAAAGCCAGCCGGGGTTTCAGCGCAGCGTCCAGTTTGGCCGCCAAGGAGGGCACCTCTTTTGCGAGTTCGGGCCCTTCTCTCTGGATGACCGCGAATACCAGCAAAACAAACAGCAGAACAAGCGACGCGAACAGGGAAATCATGACGAACGCCGCCAGACCGCGGGGTGCGCGATGCCGTACGAGCCACTCCACGCCTGGCTGCAAAACGTACGCGATCATGGCACCGAGCAGAAACGGCGTCAGGACGGGACGCAGGACCCATAACAGGATGCCAGCCGATAGGGCAACTGCTCCCCAGAACAATGATTGGCGATGGTAGACAGTCATACGTAAAGACCTTTCTGCGTTAAAGCTCAGTTCGGCAGGCGAGGGGCGCTGCACAATTCGCCTGACTCGCATGCGCTGCCCTTATCCTGCCGTCATCGCCGCACATTTGCCGTCCCCGCGATGACAGTGGCGACACACCTGCAATCAGCACGAGTGATATTATCATCATTATTGGTTAGATCGTCAATCATGAACTGATCTCCCCTGCTCCGGGACATGCCGAGCACCTGACGACAGCGATAGCCGCATTGGTACCGACCATTAACGGTAGGAGCAGTGCGGCAAGCGACCTGTTCATTGACACCTCCCCGGAGCGTTGCATGTGTTCTCGGGCAGCCACTCGGGCCAAACAAAGTTCAGTGCATCTGCCCGCTATTCAGTGTGAGCAGGCGCTCCAGCTCTAGCAGGGCCTCGCCAAGCAGGTCGATGGCGCCGTTGGGCGTGGACGCCGTCGCTGCACTGCGAAGCGCGGCCTGTACGATCTGGTGAGCGCTTTCTGGTCTTGCGTTACCGATCCTCGCAATGAATTGCTTTTCCATAAGTACTCCTTCTCTCGACAATAAGAACCCGGCACCTGATGGATGAGGTGACGGCGGCGGGAAGTATATTTGCCGTAGACCTTGAAGGGACGCTCGCAATTGTGTGTTTCCATCTTGCCAACGAAGGAGGCGATGGGCGTCCGTGGGAGCTCGCAAGGTTGCGCCCGGCGGAACTGTTCGTTGCCGTGCAGTTGCTTGTGAGTGGTTAGCGATTCGATAGACTCTCGCTCAACGAACTGGCGGCTTGCTGCCCCAGCACGTTATTTCAGAAATCCGCGTCCTCTTATCTCCGACGCGCTAGTGGAGAGACCATCATCGTGAAGGCAAGAAAGTTCATCCCGGGTACCGTTCTCGCGTCTGCGCTAACCGTACCGGCTGTCTCATTCGCACACAGCACCAGCTCGCCAATGAGCGAGCTAGTGCACGCCCCGGTTCGGCCGCAGGGTGCAAGCTACCTGGACAGAACAACCGCCGCCGCAGCCTACCCAATGGACTTTGCGTGCGCCAAGGCGCGGATGCAAGCCCAACAACAGGCGTTTGAACATTATGGTGGCGTGAGAAGCTCGTCCGCAAAGCAATTGTCAGTCCAACCGGTTTCCGGCAGCGGCGTGATATCGGATATTTGAAGTTAGCGGCGAAAAAGTTCAGGTGGCCGGTTTTTTTCAGGGCGGCAAAGTTAACGCAACAGCCCCTCGCTTCCGCAATTCCCCCAATAAAACTGTCGAAGCTGCTTGCGGCCGCGAAGTCCTGCGCGAATGCGCACGACACTCGCGGCCGGTATGGATGTTTGTACTGCAGTGCACTCTTTTGCCGACCGCCCCACGATCTGTTACCGCGCGTTGCGTCGACGGGCGCTTGTCGCGAACTCGCTACAATTATGGTTTATATATCACTGATGATATACTAATCACTTTAGACATCGGACAGCGAACGTCTCCTGCGCTACCGGCATGGGCACATCGGTGATGGCACCTGCTGCGCCATGAGGCAGGCAATGACGTTTTGCGCGTCTCCTTCCCTGCCCGAGCCATGCGACAAGTACTTTTGGTCACTTTCCGCCTCATCGTTCTTACGTTGTGGGCCCTTGTCCCGGCCGTTGCATGCTCGGCGGGCGGTCCGTCTGACGGGGCTGACCGCGGGTACGTCGCGCCCATCGCTGGTGTGGGTTCTGAGGCGGCGGAAGCACTCAATGCGCTTCAGGCCAGGGAAGAGGCGGTCAGGCAGCGAGCGTCGAGGGCAACCGGTGATGCAGAACTGATCAAACTGGACTTGCTGAGCCGGCGCATGGTCGACGACGTCGACACATTGGTCGCAACCTCGCTGCAGCCCGAGCTCGAACGGACACACGCGCAGCTCGATTTGCTCGGCGCGGCACCCATCGCCGGTGCAAGGCCGGAAACACCCGCCGTCGCCCAGCAACGCGACGCCCTCACGGCGCAGCAGGCGCGGCTTGGTGCGCAGCTCCGGCAGGCGCGAAGCATTAAGGGCGATCTGGTCAACGTCGATGCACAGATCGGACGATTGCTCCACGAACATCTGAAAGACCAACTGGCGCTCCGCACCGACAGCATTCTGAGCACTGCGTTCTGGGTACCCATGGTTCACCCGGAAGCGGCTGACTATCAGAGTCTGCGAGCGTTTGGAAAGCAGGTCGAAAAGCAGATGCAATCGATGTGGCAACCGGGACGCTTCCTCGCCACCACGATCCTTCTGCTGGCCGCGGTAGCCTGCGCAACAGTCGGTGCCGGCCTTCTTGAGCGAACGCTAGGATGGGTTTGCGTTCGCCGTCTGCCGGAAGGACGGCTGCGCCGCAGTGCTTTCGCGATATCGACCGTACTTGCGACGCTTGCGACCACGGTGGTTGCAATACACCTGGTCGGCGTGGCGATTGGCGGTCGACAAAGCTTGTCGCCCGCCCTGCAGACCTTCACTGACGAGCTTGTCAAGCACATCGTCAATTGTGCGTTGATCCTCGCACTTGGCAGGGCGTTCCTGTGTACAGAGCATCCTACCTGGCGCCTGCCTGCTATCGCTGATCCTGTGGCGCAGGCGCTCAGATCTTTTCCACGGACATTGGCCGCGCTCCTGCTATTTTCAGGGGCGATAGAGCAGATCAACAGAGCGGTGGACACCAGCCTTCAAATCACGATTTTCACTCGCGGTCTGGTCGCGTTGATCGTCGCGTTGGCCATCGGCGCTTCGTTGCTTCATGCGAACCGGGTACGTACCGCTCCGGCCGCAGCCGGAAATTCACCGGAAGGTCGGTCAACAGTTGCGGGTCTGATTCACGCCGCTGTCTGCGTTGTCGTAGTGGGCGCCCTGGCTGCATTGGTCTTCGGATACATTTCCGTTGCGCGTTTCCTGACCTACGAACTCGTGTGGTTCTATATCGTTCTGTGCAGTCTCTATTTTCTGGTGATGCTTACGCGCGATGTATGCGAAAGCATCTTTTCGCCGACGCATGCAAGCGGTAATGCGATCAAGCATCTGTTTGGCCTCGAAAACGCCCATCTCGCGCAGATTTCGACAGTGCTTAGCGGGGTTTTGCGAAGCGCGCTCATCGTCGCCGCAGTCGTTGCGCTGCTCACAGGCGGTCTCGGAACAACGCCCGCGGACCTGATCGACAGCATTCTCGAGGTGCTGGGCGGCGACCGACTGCGTGCGCTCAATATCGTCCCCGCTCACATCTTTAGCGCCGTGCTCACGGCCGGCGTCGGAATATATCTGGTGCGGTCCGTGCGCAAATGGTTAGACAGGGAGTTGCTGCCTAAGACGGAAATGAGTCCCGGAATGCGGGCGTCGCTGCTCACATTGTTTGCGAACATCGGTTACGTGCTCGTCATACTGCAGTCGTTGTCGGTGCTAGGCGTCAGATGGCACAACCTTGCGTGGATAGTCAGTGCGTTGTCGGTGGGAATCGGTTTCGGTCTGCAGGAAATCGTAAAGAACTTTATTTCCGGACTAATCTTGCTCGCGGAGCGGCCGGTGAAGGTGGGCGACATGATCAGTATCGCCGGCATCGAGGGAGACATACGGCGCATTAGCGTGCGTGCCACCCAGATCCAGCTTGCGGACAAGTCGACTGTGATCGTGCCGAACTCACAGCTCATCTCGCAGAACGTGCGCAACGTCACGATGGGAAACACCACACAGGGTATCGCCTGCCTGGTGCTCACGTTCGCCCTCGACGTCGACCCGGAGCAAGTCCGCGACATTCTTCTCGATGCTTACAGGGATCATCCTTCGGTTCTGGCACATCCGGCGCCATCCGTCATGTTCAGTCAGTTGAC
Organism: Paraburkholderia sp. BR10954; assembly: GCF_040965775.1. Lineage (NCBI taxonomy): Bacteria > Pseudomonadati > Pseudomonadota > Betaproteobacteria > Burkholderiales > Burkholderiaceae > Paraburkholderia > Paraburkholderia sp. BR10954. Next base: position 117,192 of record NZ_JBFRCK010000008.1, on the reverse strand, counting down.
GGCCGAAGGCATTACGCTCACCGTTATGGGGCATGTGAGGAGCCCCAGGATCGCTGCCGACACCAAAAGCGAACTCCTGTTCGCCATCCTCAAGCGGCTCCGTGGCGCGGACATCCCTTTGTCGAACCCACGAACGGTTTTGATCCATGCACCGCGCGGTTGTCTCCCCAATGGGCTTGGGGCGGCTGCGGGTGGACCGCACCATAGCAGTTCTTCGTCAGCCGGCACCACGAGCGTATCGGCGAATACGCGAAATATTGCGAGCAGCGTCGAGGCGTAGCGCAGGTCTTGCGAGGATTGCCAGTCGACCGGCCTGCACAAAGCCATCAGCGCCAGTAAACGCCCTGCGCAGGCGGGCTGAAGATCGTCGGCTCGGTCCACGGCGACTGGACCCAGACGGTCGCGCAAAAGCAGGTCGCGGGCATTCTGCCGACTTTGCGCAGATCGACGGCGTCGTGACGCAAGGCGGCGACGGCTTCGGCGCCGCGCAGGCGATCAAGACGGCGGGACGGCCGACGCCGATCATCATCCTCGGCAACCGTCAGGAAGAACTCGCGTGGTGGGCCGATCAGAAGAAGAGCGGCTGCGAGACGATGTCGGTGACCATTCCGCCCGGCGCGTCGACGTTCGCGTTCCGGGTGACGCAGCAGATTCTGGCCGGCAAGAAGGTGCCGCACGATATCCGGATGCCGGTGCACGAAGTGAAGCCGGAAGAACTCGATGCGGTGCTCGGGAAGACGCCGGCCGGTGCGCTGGCGAACAAGGAGTACACGCGCGACGAGGTGGTTGCCGTGATTGATGGAAGAAGTGAGCTGACGGCGCCTCGAGCACCCACGCGGCCATCGCCCTGAGCCACAGACGACGCCTGGATTGTAGGAGCCGCACCGGCGTCTTTGACCGCTAGCGGCTATACGAACGTCGTTTTCAGCAACGCTTCGGCCGCGCGACGGCGCGGCTGAAGCGTTTGCTGGCCGGGCGGTTCGTTGGAGACCCAACCTAGGGCTGGATCGCTCTCGGCAAGCAGCGGGTCGCCCACGGCGCTACAGTTTCACAGCTTCGCCGTTCAGCCCCGCTGACGCACGCGCTGTGGTCATGGCGGTGCGCACATATGGGGGCGTCATCTTGACGAATGGGCGTGGCGATCCCCGTCATGCATAAATGTACTGAGCATTGACTTGGCACCCGGCCTCGAGCTGCCGCCGCTAGCGACGGCGAGTCAGATTTGAATGCCACCCGCCACTTCTATGCGCTGCGCGTTTACCCAACCAAAGTCATCCGACAAAAGACCGGCAATCACTGGACCCACATCCGACGGCAGTCCGGCTCGGCCAAGAGCGGTATGGTCGGCGACGGTCTTGTTGACCTGCGGATTGTCTCGCACGATGCCACCACTAAAGTCCGTCGCGATTGCGCCTGGCGCGACGACGTTGACCGCGATCCGGCGCGGCGCGAGCTCAAGGGCCATATAGCGCGTCAGCGCTTCAACGGCTGCCTTCATCGGCCCGTAGATCGCCCGCCCCGGAAACGCGAAACGTGCCAGCCCCGAGGAAATGTTCACAATGCGTCCGCCGTCGTTGATGAGCGGCAACAGCTTTTGCGTCAACAGGAACGGCCCCTTGAAATGCACCGCGAACTGAGCGTCAAGCTCCGCTTCGGTGCCCGCTGCGAACGTCGCCGCTGACGACGTCCCTGCATTGTTCACCAGGTAATCGAAGTGTTGCGCGCCCAACTGCCCGAGTGCCTCTCGCAGACGTGTGACGAAATCATCAAATGCGCTTGCATCACCCACGTTCAACTGGAGGGCAAGCGCCTGTCCGCCCGTTTCGGCAGCCATCGCACAGACCTTTTCCGCCTCGACTCGATTCGAGTGATAGGTGAAGACCGAGCGGACTCCACGAGTCGCGAGGCGCAGAACTGTGTCGCGGCCTATCCCGCGACTGCCTCCGGTGACGACCGCGATTCTCGAAGTCGGGTGACGACCATTGTTTGTTGCCATTTGGCACCTGGCGGGAAGTTTGAAAACCTCAATTCTCCCGGCAGAGCCACCAGCAGTTAATACCCGAAGCTACCCAAATCTTGCCTGATCCTGCTGCGCTCACTAAGCTTGATCCACGCGCATGCTCCATACAAGGCAGCTATGTCGAACGAACTGGCCGTTGCACTACTTCGTTATATCGAAACGCGAACAGGAACAAGCCCATACCGCACGGCCGTCGACGGGCTTCTGATTCTGCGCTCCGACCACCCGAAGCCGCCGACATTTCTCGTGGCGCGCCCAGCACTGTGCATCGTTGCACAAGGTGCCAAATGGGCCAGCTTCGGTGGGGCGAAACTGGAGTACCGGGCCGGACAGGCGCTGGTGGTCGGCGTTGAGACTCCGTCGCAGGGCCGCGTGTTCGAAGCGAGTCCCGACAATCCTTGCCTGGTTCTTGTTCTGGAACTCGACCTGATAATGATGCGCGCCGTTGCAAGGGAGATGTCGCCACCACCTGTGGCGGCAGGAGATGCAAGCTGCGGCGTGTTCATCGCGGACTTCGACGGTCCGCTGGCCGATTGCGCGTTGCGGGTTGTACGCTTGCTGGATACCCCGGACGCGGTCGGAATTCTTTATCCGCTGCTCATGCGGGAGATTTGTTATTGGTTGCTAAGAGGTCCGAAAGGTCCCGAAATAGCAAAGCTGGCGTCGAGCGGAAATGCCTCGCACGGTGTTCTGCGCGCGATGGAAAATATCAGAACTCGATTTTCGCAGCCAGTGCGAGTGGAAGATCTGGCTAAAATCGCCCAACTGAGTCCGTCGGCGTTCCACCGTCAATTCAAGGCGCTGACCGGACTTTCCCCTCTTCAATATCAGAAGCAATTGCGCCTACTGGAGGCCCGCAGGCTGCTGCTGTCACAGTCGATGAGCGTTCAAGCCGCCTCATTTGCGGTGGGATATGAGAGCCCTTCGCAATTCAGTCGGGAGTACGCGCGGATGTTTGGCGCACCGCCCAAAAGAGACAAAGAGGACTCAACCAATGCGAAGACGATGCGCGAGGCTGCTTGAGTTACTCCGGGGTTCCGGGGCTCCCGCTTCGTGAGCCCGCGCGTCGCAACGTAAGCGCGTCGGCATCTGCCTGCGCCAGTCAGAGAGTGACAATTTCAATGGGGACGGCTCCAGCACGGTTCCTGCATGGAAGTCCGCTGTGTTGCACAGAGCGGGCGCTCGCATCACCGCGTCGCAACGATTGTGAACGGCTGCAGGTGGCCACTCATTGCCTCATGCAAGTCGATGCCTACGGCGTCTCAAACTCGGCCGTTACGTGATCTGCTGGAACACTCTGTAGCGCGTGCAGCAGTCTTCGGCAACAGCGCACTCGGCTCGGAGAAAGACACGATCGACCAGGTGCGCATCGGCGCACTCGACATGACGGGTGCCAACGGTGCTTCATTCACCGAGATCGTGCCGGAAATCATGGAAGGCCAGAAGATCCTCAACGCGTTCACGGCGAAACGCATGGTCGCTCTGACGTTCTACGAGAGCGGCGCTAGCTCGATGTACGCGAAGAAGGCGATCAAGTCGCCGGCAGACATGAAGGGCCTGAAGGTTCGCGTGCAGCCGTCGGACCTGATGGTCGACGAAATCAAGGCAATGGGTGGCATCCCGACACCGATGCCGACCGCTGAGGTGTACACGGGCCTGAAGACCGGCATCGTGGGCAGCGCAGAAAACAACTTCCCGACTTATGAAGAAGGCAAGCATTTCGAAGTCGCCACGGTCTATTCGGAAACCCAGCATACGATGACCCCCGAAGTGCTGGTGTTCTCGAAGAAGGTGTGGGACACGCTGACGCCGCAAGAGCTGCAGATCATCAAGAAGGCTGCGGCCGACTCCGTGCCGGTGTATCAGCAGTTGTGGACCGCACGTGAAGTCGAAGCGCAGAAGACCGTCACCGCAGGTGGCGCAACGATCACCCCGGCAGCACGGATCGACCGTGCCGCGTTCGTGAAGGCGACCCAGCCGGTGTGGGCGAAGTACGAAAAGACCCCGCAGATGAAGCAGATCGTCGACGAGATCCAGGCGATCAAGTAAGTCTCGCTCCCTGGCGGCAATGGTCCCGCGAGATTCTTCGCGGGACCTATAGTGCAACAGTAGAGACGGGTGCCAATCGTAACGACGTCAGCCAACTCGCTCCACCATACGTTGACCTTGCCGACGAAGCCTCGATGAATGCTATAGGTCGCGCTCGAGAGGATCGTCTCGTCATGTCCGCTGGCTAGTACAACGGCTCAGTGTGACTCAGCCGGACATCCAGCAAGTCGAGTCGCGCCTGTACTGCGTGTTCGGCAACGGCGCAAGGAGATATCGGAGCCCTTATCCGCCCAGGACCGCCAGATCATGATCCCTCCTGTCGCGAGACCATAGATGCCAATGGCCGCACCGATCACGACAACGACGAAAATGATCCAGTCCGACGTGATGAATACTGGCTTGCCCTGATCGCGGTCAGCCCAGACGTAGAGCGCGGTCGCAAGCGCATACGGGACGGCTGAAAGCAAGATGAATTTCAGACCGCCGGCAAAGAGCAAGAACACTGAATGGATCACGGCAACGCCTGCGATGACGAGATCGCGCCCACGCTCCTGCGGGGACACCTCATAGTCTCTCAGTTTGGAAGACTGTGAATCCATAAGCCGCCACGAACTGATCCGCAGTTCCAAGGTCGTGCGAAGGCTAGTGGCTTCGCGAGCGCGCACTACGACAGCCCCTCCTCGTCCCTGCCCGCATGTGGATTGCCATCTAATTTATCCTATATATCTGCTGTTGTGCCGTAATAGCCTATGTTTATTACGCTGAATGCAATAGTTTCTTGCAAAGTAGGTGTTTACCCTCGTTTACTATTTCCTTACACTTCTCTTGACGGTTGAAAACAGGCAGAAGCTTGTAACGTCCAACCAACAACCAAGGAGGTAGTAACCATGAAGCCCCTCGTTAAACTCGCCGCCTTTGTCGCTGCCATCGCCTTCGCTGCTCCGATTACGGTTTTCGCCGCAGCGAACGCGGCAGCAAACCATCCACTAACCCGCGCTGAAGTCCGTGAGCAACTGGTCGAAATAGAAGCAGCGGGCTACAACCCAGCCCGTGCGAACCCGCGCGAATATCCAGCGGACATCCAGGCTGCTGAAGCCAAGCTTGCTGCGCAACACGGGGACACGTCCGGAGTGGGTGGCGTCATAAGCGGTTCGTCCGCAGCGGGCGGCCATGCCTACACGAGCGAAGCAGCCCGCACCGGCCCGGGTTCCGTCTACTTCGGTCACTAACCGGCTGACTGTCGGACGGCTCTTCGTCCGACCGTCCATGGAAGTGCGCAGAGAGCCTGCGCACTGACCATCTCCGCTGAACGGCGAGGGAAACATCATCGCCGTCAAACGCCACTGTTTCATATCGATCAATTCTCCTCTCGAGGCAGCCATGAAATCAAAATTGCTCGCGCAACTCATGATTGCAGCCCTACTCGGTGCGTCGATCCCCGCTTTCGCCCAGCCTCACGACAATCAGCATCACAGTGACTGGTCGGCGCACGGTCCCAAACAACACGACATGCGTCCGCCGCCCGTTCACGGTCATGGCCCCATGCCGCAGGAGGCCTATCGCGGGCGGCCGGGCGGCCCGATGCCGCACGCCGACTGGCGTCAGGGCGATCGACTTCCGTCCGAATACCGCAATCACAACTACGTCGTCGACGACTGGCGCGGCCACGGCCTCCGACCGCCGCCGCACGGTTATCACTGGGTCGGGGTGAACGGGGATTACGTGCTCGCCGCTATCGCGACTGGCATCATTGCGGACGTCCTGTTCTCCAGCCACTAACACCGGCGGCAACAATGTCGACGAGGCTTCGCCTAAGATAAGAAAGCAGGATGTGCAGTCGTTTTGAGTTTGCCGCTGGTCCTCGGCCCGTTCGCGATGAAACTACTTCCACCACGACTGAACACCCGCCTGCAACTACGCAAGAAACTGCGTCGCGCTAGCGGGTTTCAAATCGCCATTGCTCATCGCCTCCGCCAGCTCAATGTGGAGGATTGGCGCTCGGTAACTGCTGGGCAGAGCTTTTATTTTTCCCCGGAATACCTGCAAATGATTGAAGCGGCAGGTCCAGCCAATCTACAGCCGCGCTACGCCTTGATCTCGGATGACGACGGACCGCGCGCCACTGTCTGCATGCAAATCGTCCAGGTGAGCCTCGACCACCTAGGCGAACAACGCAACCACAAACTCAAGGTTCCATTCAAAGAGCGCGTGCTTATCTGTGGCAACCTGCTCAGCTACGGGCAGCACGGTGTTTGTTTCGCGCCCGGCAGCACCCCTGCGGACCTATGGCCCGCCGTGGCGGAGGCACTGTATCGTACCCGTCGAAGCGAAAAGCTGGATGGCCAGACCAACGTGATTTTGGTCAAGGACATTCTGGAGGCCGACAAGATGCCCAGTGCCTGCCTCGGGGAACTCAGCTATTCCGCCGTCGAAACCGAGCCGAACATGGTGCTGACGCTACCTGAAGGTGTTCATACCCACGATGACTATCTTGCGAGTCTCGCTTCCAAGTATCGCAATGCCGTCAAGTCCCAGATCTACAAGCCATTCGAGGCGGCTGGATTCCGGATCGAGCGTCTTGACCAGGTGACGCCGTTTTCTGCACGTTTGCAAGATCTCTATCTGCAGACTCACACTAATGCCAAATTGCGCCCGTTTATGTTGGAACAGGAATACTGGTCGGCGTTAGCGCTAGCTGCCGCTGCATCCATCGCGTTCCACGTCGCAGTCAAGGGAAGCCAAATTTACGGCTTCGTTGTTACGCTCAAGGATGCTGAGACGGCGGTCGTCTGGCACATCGGCTTCGATCGCGAAACAGCCGCGAATGGTGTGCCGCTATATCTGCGCCTGCTGCATGCGTCACTGACGCAGGCAATTGATTTCCGTTGCCGACGTGTCTCTTTCGGCAGGACAGCGCTCGCACCTAAAGCGCGCATTGGCTGCCGGCCGGAGCCGATGCAGATTTGGGTACGCCACCGCCAGCCTCTGCTAAACCAGGCCATCGGCCCTTTGCTGCGATTGATCCAACACGAAGATGCGCCGGAATGTTCTCCTTTCAAAAAAACAACGAACCACTCTGAAGGGTTTTAATAGTCGTATTCCAGACATCGACTCCCGCCTCTTAGCGAGATCGGTGCGCATTTCGAGGGTCTCGGTTTCGTGAGGGTTTGGTCGAGTCCTGGTCAAGCGGCGCCGCATTTGGCACAGGCCACACGCTGGTACTGCCGATCACGGGCGCGTTGCGACTCCGCAGCTGCGCCTGCGCTGCGGAGGCCCCGACACCCTGTCTGAGTGCTGTACCTTGCGCATGCGCGAGCATTGCGCATAGCAGGATCGCAACCGCCAACATCCCGAATCGAAACGCGCTCACACTCTGCGAAGCTCCAGTCCGTCAATGACCGAGCACATTGAGAGCCACCGCTGCCACTCCCATTGGTGCACCACCGCGAGTATCGACATCGACGAAGCGCAAGATCCATGTGCCCGATGCACTCCCGCCATTGAAAGCATTTGACGCGAGAAGCCAGTTGGTAACAGCTGCGCCGGTGTTCTCGAAGCCGTTGTAGGCGTTCTGCAGCACGCTACGGGTGCCACTTGGCGAGATCACTTCGACCGCGAGATCGCTGAGGTTCGCCGACACCAGCCTGCAACGGGCAGAAAGAGGCAATGGCGCTCATGTTTGCAGAGCAACGAGTTTTGCACCAGGATGAGTCCGTTCTATGAACGACTTATTCATGGCGACTGTGTGGGAAACTGGAAGACGTGGCCGCGCATCAGCTACTGCTTGAACCGGGTCTCTCACCGGCAGGGCTCACCTTTTCGAGGGTACATTCGCCGCGATGTGAGACCGCGACGCCATTGTCTCTGGCAAGTCGTCACTGGTCTTGCCCACGACGATTGACCAGTCGCGCTCGCCGACCAGCTACGCTAGCCAGTGGTCCCTCAACGCGAATGGCGCTCGTGTACTTCCCCTTCCGGATCAACAAGCACTTGGGGGTCCACGAGCCCACTCGCTTCATACATGTCCAGCCAAATGAAAGCGTGACGCGGGATGCCATAGCCTGACCGCTGTCGCGACCGCCTCACCGACCCATGTGCGCCGCCACACCATGAGGCAGGGCTCACCAATGTCCATCTCTAGTTGCCGGCGGATCTGCGCGTCGGGCTTGTGCGCATAGATGCGGAATTCCGCGCGCTGGATCGGTGCCAGCCGCACCATGTAACGATTGGGCGTTTCCAACGAGAAATCCCGCTCCAGATAGTGCGGGAACACCTTTGGATTGACGTAGCGGTCTTCATACTGGATCGGCTCCCCCTCCTCCAGATGCACGATGGTGGAGTGGAACACCGGACCGCTGGCGAGATCGAGTTCGCTGATCGCCGTCTGCAGGTTGCTCGTCTCGAGCCTGATCACGCGCGCGGCGTGTCGATGGCCTCGCGAGGCAATCTCATCGGCGATATTGCGGATTTCGAGCACTGTGGACTCATACTCGCGCGGCGCCACAAAGGTGCCCAAGCCCTGCACGCGCGTCAGGACGCGCTCGGTGGTCAATTCGCGCAAGGCGCGGGAGACCGTCATGCGAGCCACCCCGAATTCCTTGACGAGCATGGTCTCCGAAGGAATCGCGTCCCCCGGCTTCCACATGCCGTTCGCGATGCGCTCTATCACGTAGCGCTTGATCTGCTCATATGCGGGCGCAAGCTTGCGCTGCGTCCGTCCTGTTTCTTCCACTGCCTGCACGGTAGAGTTCATGCGCGTCATTTTCCCAACACGATCTATTTCTTGCTGGCGCTGTGCAACACCTCGCTCGCGTCCACTCGAGTGCCTCAACTGCCCACTGCGCCAGGCATGGCGTCGTTGGCGGGCTGCGCGGTATTGCGCGCCGCGGGCTCCATCGCCGCGGCCGTCCACAGGACAGGCGCCGACCTCGCGGGCAACGGGTCGGGCACCGGCGGCGGATCGCGATCGGCGATCATGCGGAAGGCCAGCGTCATATCGTCGGCAAGCGGGCGGTCATCGCGATAGGTCGGCACAATGGCGCGAATTTGTGCGTGCAGCCCCTCGGTGTATGGCGCGCGCTCGGCCTTGACCGGCTGCAGGTCGTACGCCTGCACCGCCGCGAGCAGCTCGATGCCGAGGATGCGGCTGCTGTTTTCGAGCACCGCGAGCGCCTTGAGCGCAGCCGGCGTCGCGTGGCAGAGATGATCCTCCTGCAGCCCCGAGGTCACGCCACCATCGAGGCTTGCCGGCGCGGCCTCGCGCCGGTTCTGGGCAACCAGCGAGGCTGCCGTGTACTGCGCAATCATGAAGCCCGAGCGCGTGCCGCTTGCTTGCGCCAGGAAGGCGGGCAAGCCGCTCACCAGTGGATTCACGAGCCGGTCGAGACGGCGTTCGGCCATCGCGGCGACCTGAGCCAGCGCGGCGGCGAGACTGTCCATGGCGAGCGCGATCGAAGCGCCCACTGCATGCGCCTGCGAATACACCTGAGGCTCTTGCGGTGTACCCGCGACGATCGGATTGTCGGTCGTCGAGGCCAGCTCGCGATTCACCACTTCCGCCGTGGCGGCCAGTACGTCGCGCGCCGCGCCGTGAACGTGCGGAATCGTGCGCATGCTGAGCGGATCCTGCGTGCGACGTCCGATCGACGCCCCCAACAAGCCGCTACCGGCAAGCGCCGCCCGCATGCGCGCGCCCACCTGGGCAAGCCCGGGCGATACGCGAAACGCCAGCGATCCCGCGTCGAAGGCAGCCATCTGTCCGCCAAGATTTTCGAAGCTCATCGCGGACACCACATCGGCCCAGTCTAGCAGCCGCTGCGCGCGCCGGAGTGCAAGTGCCGCGAGGCCGGTCACGCAGGGCGTGCCGTTCACGAGGCTCAAACCCTCTTTCGCTGCGAGCGACAGTGGTTCGAGCCCGAGCCGCCGCAGCGCCTCGGCGCCGCTCATGCGTTCGCCGCGCCACTTCACGTGCCCCGCACCCACGCAGACCAGCGCGATGTGCGCCATGTGGCTCAGGTAGCCGACGGAGCCAAAGGCGGGCACCTCGGGCAGGCAGTCCGCTTCGAGCAGCGCGAGCAGACGCTCGACGACTTCAATACGCACACCCGAGTGTCCATGCGCGTAGTTGTTGATGGCGGCCGCCATGATCGCGCGCGTCTCCTCGGCGCCGAGCGGCGCACCAACGCCCACCGCGTGGCTCATCAGGATGTTGTGCGACAGATCGTGCTGCTCGGCTGGCGACACCACCACATCGCACAGCGCGCCCACGCCCGTATTCACGCCATAAGCGCGAATACCGCGCGCAACGATCTGATCGATGAGTTCGCGAGCGGCACGGATCCGTGCACGCGCGTACGCGGAAAGCTCGAGCGTGGCGCCCGCTGCGACTGCGCAAACGCCGCGCCAGTCGAGAGGTTGCTCGGAACGGGTAACTGACATAACGCGGCCTGCCGGTGGATTATTGGGTGTTGCGGTCTTCATGGCTCGACACGAACTGGCGGAAACGCTGCGATTTCAGATCGCCGAAGACCTCCTCGGGCGTGCCGTCCGAGTCCACCTGGCCCTGATGCAGAAACATCACGCGATTGGAGACGTGCCTGGCGAATCCCATTTCGTGTGTCACCACGAGCATCGTGCGACCTTCGTCGGCCAGCGCGCGCATCACGCGCAGCACTTCGCCGACCAGTTCCGGGTCGAGCGCCGAGGTGGGCTCGTCGAACAGCATTACCTTCGGATGCATGGCGAGCGCCCGTGCGATCGCCACGCGCTGCTGCTGGCCGCCCGAGAGGTGGGCCGGGTAGTGGCCGCGCTTGTCCGCGAGCCCCACCTTGGCGAGCAGCGCCTCGGCCTCCTCGACGGCCTCCGCGCGGCTGCGCTTTTGCACCCGCATCGGACCTTCGATCAGGTTCTCGATCACGGTCATGTGAGACCACAGGTTGAAGTTCTGGAACACCATACCGAGCTGCGAACGCACGCGGTCCACCTGGCGGCGGTCGTCCGGGTGCAGCTTGCCGTCGCGGCGGCGCTTCATTTTGAGCTCCTCGCCGCCGAGCGCAACCGAGCCATCGTCCGGAATCTCGAGCAGGTTCAGGCAGCGCAGGAAGGTGCTCTTGCCCGAGCCGCTCGCGCCGAGAATGGAAATCACGTCGCCTTCGTGGGCGTCGAGCGAAATGCCCTTGAGGACATGATGGTCACCGAAGGACTTGTGGATGTTTCTCACGGAAAGGGCGACCGGTGCAGCTGCATTCATAAGTTTCTCCGGATGGGGCGGCCGCTCACGAGGCTGCGCGATGGGTTTCGAGTTTCGCTGCGGGGCGGCGGACGACCGACGGCGCGGGGCGCAGATGGTGCGAGAGGCGGCGTTCGAGGAGTCCGAGGATCCGCACAACGACGAAATTCAGGAGCAGGTAAATCAGCGCGGCGCAGGTGAAGACCTCGGTCGTGCGGTAAGTCTGCTGGATGATCTGCTGCGCGACGCCGGTCACTTCCCACACGGTGACGAGGCTCGCCAGCGCCGTCGACTTCACGAGCAATACGGCCTCGGTCGAATAGGCGGGCAGGCACTGGCGCAGCGCGATCGGCCCGATCACCCGGCGCAGCAGCGCGAAGCCCGACAGACCGATCGCATAGCCCGCCTCGATCTGCCCCCCCGGCACGGCCATCAGCCCGCCGCGGATGATTTCGGCGGTGTAGCCCGCCGTGCACAGTGCCAGTGACAGCACGGCGCAGATGTATGGCTCGCGCAGCACCGGCCACAGGAAACTCTCGCGGATCACACCGAACTGGCCGAGTCCGTAGTACACGAGAAACATCTGGATCAGCAGCGGCGAGCCGCGAAACACCAGAATGTAGGCACGCGCGAAACGGTTGGGCAACCAGTGCGGCGACACGCGCATCGTCACGATCACGAGCGAGAGAAGGCCGCCCAGCACCAGCGACGCGAAGAACAGGCCCAGCGTGATCGGGACAGCCGCGATCAACTGGCGCATCGTGTCGAGAAGGAAGCCGAAATCGATATGCATGATGGGGCGCCGTCGTGTCAGTTACGTGCGAAATTGCGCTTGAAGGACCGTGCGACGATCGCTTCCGCGCGGCCGAAAACGCGGTTCGACATGCCCGTCATCACGAGATAGAGAGCCCCGCCCACCACGAAGAAGAGGAAGTACTGGTGTGTGGAACCGGCGGCCACCTGGCTTGCGCGCAGCAGTTCGGCCAGTCCGGTGACGGAAATCAGTGCGGAATCCTTGAGGCTCAGTTGCCAGACGTTTCCGATGCCAGGGAGTGCGAATCGCAGTACCTGGGGAATCAGGATGCGGCGCGCCATGGTGAGCGTAGGCATGCCCATCGCCCGCGCCGCTTCCAGTTCGCCGCGCGAGACGGCCAATACCGCGGCGCGATACACCTCGGCCTGGTAAGCGCCGGAAATCATGCCTACCGCGAACGCACCGATTGCAAAAGGCGGCACGCCGATGAAGCCGTCCGCGCCGAACCACTGGCCGATCGACGAAACCAGCGTCGAGCCGCCGAAGTAGAACAGATAGATGACGAGCAACTCAGGCACGCCGCGAAAGACGGTGGTGTAGCAGTCACCGATCACGCGCGCCGTGCGATAGCGCGAGAGCTTCGCGGCGGCGATGAGCGCGCCGAATACGGCACCGATCGCCAGCGCAGCGAGCGTCAGGACAACAGTCATGAGCGCACCGAGCAACAGCACGCCGGCCCAGCCATCGGGACCAAATCCAAGCATTTCGAACAGAGACATTTTCCTACCCCACGCAAGCATGCGAACGGGGCCGCGCGCCCTCAACCAGGTGCTGCGCGGCGCGCGGCCAGTCTGTAGGCCCCGCTCAGGGCGTCACGTCGGTCTTGAACCACTTCTGCGAGAGCTTTTTTACCGTGCCGTCGGCGAGCGCGGCAGCAATCGCCGTGTCGAACTTCGCCTTGAGGTCGGCGTCCTGCTTGCGGAAAGCGAGCCCTTCGCCCGGCCCCCAGATCGGGCCGCCGATCTTCGGGCCGACCGTCACCGTGGAGGACGCTTCCTTCTTGTCGGCATTGGCGGCGTAGTAGGTCACGTCGTCAAACGAGGCGTCGATGCGGCCGTTGGCCAGATCGAGATCGCGCTCCGGCGAAGTCTTGTACACGCGGATCGACGCGACATCCTTGAAGTTCTCGTTGATGAAGCGTGTATAGACCGTGCCTGACTGGATGCCGATCGTCTTGCCCTTGAACGCGGTGCGCAGCGCGTCCACAGCGGGGACTTGGGAGCGCGCGTCATTATCGAGCTTCAGCGGGGGGGCGCTGGCGGCCGTCTTCGGCACGATCTTCGTGTCGGTCACAGCGAAGGTCGCGGGCGTCGCCGCATAGGGCTTCGAGAATGCAATGATCTTCTCGCGTTCGGGCGTGATCGAGATCGCGTCCATCAGCACATCGAACTTGCCGGCCTGAAGGCCCGGAATCATGCCGTCCCAGTCCTGCGCCACGAGATTGCACTGCAGCTGCGCGCGAGCGCACAGGTTCGCGACCAGCTCAGGCTCGAAACCGCCCAGCTTGCCGCCCGGTAGCGTCAGGTTCCAGGGCGCGTAGCCCCCTTCGAGCGCGATCGTCACCGTCTTCCATTCCTTTGCTTGCGCGGCACCGCCGCAGAGCACGGCGGCACCGACTGCAGCGCCGATCAATCCCTTCGCCAACCTGCTGTACTTCGCGTGCATCTCGACTCTCCTGTGATTGCGGAAACTCTGGAATGAGCGTGCGACTCCCTTCGCATCGCATCTTGTCTAGACAGGATGCTGAAAAAAAATGTCGATGCAAGCTGAATTCCAAAAAAGCCAGTCTTACCTGGGGTATGCCCCCAGTCGGCGATCAGGCGCACCGATCGCGCTGACAGATGGATCCGCAGAGCCATTGATGACCTCAGTGCGCCATGGCACGGGTCGTGGGTTAGAAATGGTGGCGCATCGGTGAACCCTGAAGTTGGCGCTTCCGGAACATCTTTGCTTCCGCGACACCTCTGCTTCCTGGAATGCGGGACGCGCCAAGTTTGGTAATGGACGAGGAATGGTTCGCCGTCACGTTGCATAGACAACATCGTTTGTTCAGTGGCCGCCACTTCGACCGCGAGGACACCGTCCTATGCGTTCGCTCGTGCGTGCACCAGCGGCTTCACACTGACACGTGGACCAACAGTTCTTTCCAAGGACCCAAACCGCGCTAAGGCGCCGGTTCGGTATGGGCGAAACAAGCGGGCAAGCAGACCATTCTTCGGTTAATCCTCGCCATTTCAAGTGACCGTGAAAAATTTGGCTCGCTTCATGTCGTATTAACCATCCCACGCCATGCATATACCTCCTGTCCGCCGCTTCTGCGGCTACCGCACCGCCATGGTCGCGCTCTCCTTTTCGCTTCGCGCAGGGCTTGCGCACGCTGACATTGAGGCCGCCGACCACGCGCTCTCTGAAAACCGAACCGCTGATGCAGCCGCGGAATCGCGGAGTCTCGCCATTGCGGGAAGTCCACGCGCACAAGTGGATCTCGGCACCATGATGATGTATGGACATGGCATGCCGGCGGGTCAGAATTCAGTCGGCGTTGACACGAAGGTCCAGCCCTGTGCGCGATGACGGCTATGCGACTTCGCTTACACGTTCCTACTGAGCCGCCGGCGCGTCGCTGGCGTCAGGCCTGATCTACCAGCGCGTGTCAATTGCCGCTATCGCCGCGTCGTGCTGACTACTCACCGCCAGCCCGTTGATTTCCAGGGCTACGGAGCGGTAAAGCGCCTCGATTCCCGGAAGTTCAGCCGCGAGTCTGCGTGCCTTGTCGCTCATGTCGGAAGCGCCCGCTACCGTGGCATTGAACTTTTCCAGGCTAACCTCGACTCCGCGATCGTCGTCGACGACGGCGGAGCGCCCGTGGAAGCAAAGTTTGTTGCACAAAAACGACGGGATTTTTTTCTGAGAATTCGAGTACAACGTTTGCGCACCAGTTTTTCCCCGAAACTTTTCATTCAATTTCGTCCAATCGAAAAAAGGATTTAACAATGCTTAAACGTCGCACCTAAAATGCCTCTTTCTGCAAGAGATTTACTGGTACTGCAAGGCAGCGATGGAAAGACTCAGGGAACAAACGCTATTCAAAACATCTGATGAGCAAGTACTCAGCCTTGCAAGGCAGGTGGCGCGCATTAGCGAATTCAAAGCGGGTGATTATGTATGTTTTCAGGGCGATACTGATTCGCCTTTAGTTATGCTGTTAGCCGGCCACCTGCGAGTGACTGCATTATCGGAAGACGGACATGAGATCCCCATTGGTACGGCCAGTGCCGGCGAAATGGTCGGCGCTGTGTCGGCCATCAATGACATGCCGTTGCCTGGCAATATTGTCGCCACCCGTGACAGCAGCGTCGCTCTGATCAGTCGTTCCGACGCGCGTCGGATTTTTCGCGAGCCAGGGGTTGCGAGCGCATTGAATGGATGTCTGGCTCAATTGGTTCGGGACCTGGCGAAGCGCCAAACGGACCAAGGTGTTCTGGGCGCTACCGCGAGGGTGTCCGCCTGGATTGTTTCGACACTCATCGGCGCAGCTAGCAGTGAGCAGCAGACAATTGAACTTCCGAGTCACGCATCGCTTGGAGCAATGGCAAATGTGAGCCGCGAGACAGTCTCCCGAGTTCTTGCGTCACTTACGCGACGCGGCGTGCTCGCAAAACGGGGCCGTCATCAGATATCAATTCTGGACTACGCTGCCTTGCGCGCAATTGCCAAAGGATCAGCAATCGCTTCTCGCTCTGTTATCTGAACGGACACAGTGGCGTGTAGAGACAAACGTACACCCGACGTTTTCAGATGACATGGTTTTATTAGCGGCAATTAAGCGCCACGTGATTAAAGCTCGGAATCCGTCTGTCCACCTTGATATGCGAGTTCCGGGATGGCCGACGCAATGCGGACCACGACGGCACCCAGAACATCCGCCACGACGTTGCCGTCGACGGACCGCTTGAAGAGGCGCAACGCGCCCGCCTTGCCGATATCTGCGAAAAGACGCCGGTCACGCTGTTCATCAGGCGCGGCACGCGCATCGACACGACGCTGCGGTTGCGTTGTCGTGGCCACCGTCTCTACTCGGCCGCCCACGACAACCACAGACAGAACCGCTGTGCTGACCGACACGCGCTGTGCTTCACCAAGCCGCCAACCCGCTACCGCCGCGGTACGCCGTCGCGCCACTCGCTCCAATGCGAGACGATGTCCTGCACGAGCGAATTGCCCGTCAGGAACAGATTGTTGATCGCGATCGTGAAGCCGCCCTGTGACGCGTAGTTGAGCAGATTGTCCGCGCTCGACTGGCCCGCGTAAGGCCGGTCGAAGTCCGAGCCGGCGCGCAGCACCGCTACACGGTCCAGGTCAACACGATGCGCGGTCGCCGCGCGCGTCAACGCCTCGAAAGTGGCGTTGTCTTCCTGCTGCGTCGTGCAATAGGTGCCCTTGCCGTCGGTCAGGATTTTCGTCCATTGCCGCGCGCGCTCGCCGAGATCGGTGCCCGACCACCAGGTGTCGCCCGCCAGCGTGTCGCATTGGATCACT
The DNA here is from genome assembly GCF_040965775.1 of Paraburkholderia sp. BR10954. Classification (NCBI taxonomy): domain Bacteria; kingdom Pseudomonadati; phylum Pseudomonadota; class Betaproteobacteria; order Burkholderiales; family Burkholderiaceae; genus Paraburkholderia; species Paraburkholderia sp. BR10954. The sequence goes on along the minus strand of NZ_JBFRCK010000008.1, from coordinate 100,542 downwards.
GTTGGCGGACGGTTCGCGGGCGCATAGGTGTATTTGGCGCGGGCAGCCTGCGCCTGTGCGTCATCGGTGAGCGTCACGTTGCGCGACAGCGCGAATGCCGCGTTCGAAAGCGCCGGATTGAGCTGGAACACTTCGCTGCGATAGTCGAGCGGCGGCTTCTGCGTCGGGCCCGTCGTGTTGATGCCGAGATAGCCGGTGTTCCAGCCCGGCGGAATTTCGCGCCCGTCGATCTCCCATTGAATCCCAAAGTCGACGAGCCAGTTGGCCCATGCAGCGGAACCGACGGTGCCCTGCAGCGGATCGATACCCGCGATGCCTGCCACCATGAAGTACGTATGACGCAAGTCGAAACGAGGCGAGAACGTCAGCGCCATGATCGACGCGGCGGCATTCGCGTGCCCCATGCCCGTCGTCATCACGCACACCTCCCGGCGATTGCAGTGCACTGCGGGATAGTCAGGAGGCAGGCCCGCGACGGGGATGTCCTGCCACGGTCCCAGATGATCGAGCCACACCTGGCCTTCCGGACCGAACATCGAAATGATCATCACCTTGACCGGACGGCCATGCGATGCGCCGTCGTCCTGCGCGAAGCCGTCGTCGGCATGCGCGATGGCCGGTGAAGCTGCTGCGCCTGCCAGCAGCAACGATGAAATTGCAGCACCAAAAGCACGATTTCGCATAAGAGGTCCCACCCGATATGTAAGAACTGCGGTTCCAGAACGTGGATCGCGTGCCGTATTGTCGACCGATGTCGTGGTTTCTTGTAGGCGTGCAGCGTGGGACCTCGGCGTGAGCCGTTCAGGCGACTATGAGTATAAGCAGAGAAAGATATGAATTGGCAAGCGTTAGCGGAAATCGATGTGCAGTCCGAGGAGGGCTTCCACCTGTCTCAAGGTCCCATCGCGTCGCCATTGCAGGCACTTTATGTAGCAGGTCCGTGCAGGTGGCATGTCCGGCGGCAAATAGGTCCATGCCTTTTGGTGTGTCGAGACCCATAGTATCGCGTTCAATATATCGCGCGGATGCCTGGGTGTCTTTCCATACCGCCTTGCTTCGTCGAACCGGAAAAGATTGGCGATACGGGCCCAGTCCGCGTCGCTCAGTGGTATGGATGCGGACATATCATTCAATCGTCTTCTTTGCTGCGGGCTCCCACTCCGGCCCGTCAAATATTGATCGCATCATCGCATCCTTTTTCCGAATCGGGTGCGACGCACCAGTCCCTCTGCCACGGCGTGGTCATGCCAACGGCCGATGCAACCACGGAGTTTCCGCCATTGCCTCCGCAACTCGGTCGAAAACATCGTAGGCGACCGTAAATCCGACTTCCATCGGTGCTGGCCGATTATGCCGTCGGAAATGGCTGGCCTGCTTGTCAGGATTTCCTTCGGAGTTAAACGACGTGCTTGCGCCTGTTGGCCGCTTTTTCGTCGAGCAATTCCCATCGGACCTTCATCATCACCGATCGCTGCCTTTTCGATCACACTGTTCGTCTTGAGCCTTTGCGCGTAGCAGACCTACTTCGACAGATCCCCTTCAAACAACTTCTTTGGCGATCTCGCGCATCGTCCGCCCTGGATCGAGGAGTACCTCGCGCGCCAGCTTCGCGCGACGCTCCACCAACTGCCGCACGCTGCGCATTTCACGGCCGAAGTTCACGGTGATCGCGCCAACCAGCGCGCCCGCTTCGTCAAGCCCGAACAACATGCAAGGTGGCTCGTTGAGTTGCCCGCGCACGATCCAGTCCGGCGCGGACATGTCGCCGACGAACTGCACGTTCAGGCCGCACTGGTCGGTCCAGAACCACGGCGCGGTTTGCGCGTCGGGCGCGAGGCCGAGCATGGCGCGCGCTGCCGCAATGCCCTGCTTTTGCGCGTTGTCCCAGGTTTCGTGGCGTCGATAAGTCCCGCTGCTCGCGTCGTGCCGGCTCGCGACATCGCCCGCGGCGTAGATATGCACGTCAGAAGTACGGCACGCCGCATCGATCACGATGCCGTTATCGATCGCGAGCCCAGCGGACCGCGCCAGTGCAATGTCGGGTTGCGCGCCGACACCGTAGATCACTGCGTCGCCGGCAATTCGCGTGCCGTCCTGAAGGTTCAGAACGATCTCGCCGTTTGCGCGCGTGGCGTTCGCGAGCGTCGCGCCAAAGTGGAACGTCACCCCTCGCCGGCGATGAACCTCGCACAGGAACTGACTGAGCGGCACAGGCGCGCATCTCCCCATGGCCAATGGCGCAGCTTCGATCACCGTGACTTGCGCGCGGAGATCGACCGCACTCGACGCGAGTTCGAGCCCGATCACGCCCGCGCCGACCAGCAGAACGCGCCTGCCGGGGCGCAATTCGCTCGCGAGCTTGCGCGCGTCGTCGAGTGTGCGCAGCGTATGCACGTTCTCGCCTAAAGCATCGAGTAGCGGCAACCGGCGCGCCTGCGCACCGGTCGCGAGCAGCAGCTTGTCATATGCGATCGATGTGCCGTTCGCCAGTGTCAGCTTGCGCGTTTGCCGATCGAGCGCGCTGACAGCCACGCCGATCTGCAATTCGATATCGTGCTGGGCGTAGAAATCATCCGCATGCACGGCACAGCGCGTTTGCTCGGGACGCAACAGCACATCTTTCGAAAGCGGCGGACGCTCGTAAGGCGGATGCGCTTCGTCACCCACCAGCAAGACACGCCCCTCGAAACCTTGCCGGCGTAGTTCGGCGGCTGCATTTGCGCCAGCCTGCCCTGCGCCGACGATCACATAAACGGGACGATTCATGAATCCCTTCTCGCGAATCAAAGATGAAGACCACCCGCGACGTGACGAATGCCGCGAATGCCGAGACCGGCATCAGCATTAATCATCACGCCGCTCAGTACGCGGTTGTTCGCGCGCGAAGCCAGCATCACGTAAGGGCCGGTGAAATCGGCGGGCTCGGGGAAGAACTGCAGCGGCAGGATGCTAGCGATCGCCTCGGGAGAGCGCGAATCCATGATGCGTTTGTCCTCCTGGCCGAGTGCGGTCGGACCGCGCAAATCGCTCGCCATCCCGCACGGGCCGACGCCGTTGACGCGCACCTTCGGTGCGAGTTCGTAAGCAAGCTCGCGGATCAGGCCGACGGCCGCATGCTTGCTGGCGGTGTAGAGCGGGCCGCCGCCGCCCGGATAGAACGACGAATTCGACAGCGTGAAGATCATGCTGCCTTCGCTTGCGATCAACGCGGGCGCCGAGGCCTTCGCGCCTAGCAGGTAACCCTTCACGTTGATCGCGAACAGTTCGTCGAATCCGTGGTCCAGTTGTTCGGGGCTCAGATCGAGCAGGCCCGACGCATGATCCCAGATCGCCGCGTTGCCGATGAACGTGTCGAGTGAGCCGAACCGCTCCAGCGTGGCCGCGACGGCGCGCGCATTGTCCTGGTGCGAGCGGACGTCGCCCTGCACGGCCACGACCTGCTCGCCGAAGCGCTCGTGAAGCGCGGCCACTTTTTCCGCCGACCGCTCCAGCACGCCAACCCGGCAACCTTCACCCAGAAACCGTTCGACAAGCGCCAGCCCAAGTCCCGAGCCGCCGCCTGTAATCAGCGCGACCTGGTCGCGCAGCCAACCGCTACCCTCGATCTTCGCCGCGCTCATGCAACCTCCGGCATGTCGACGTAGATCTTCCCCTCGACCACAGCGATCGGAAACGTTCTGAGCGGTTCGGTCGCGGGCTGGCACAGCGCCGCGCCCGTCTTCAGGCAAAAGCGCGCCGCATGTAGTGGACATTCGACAGTGCCGTCGTCTTCCACGTATCCGTCAGACATCGAAGCATTGCCGTGACTGCAACGGTCGGCGAGCGCATAGACCTCGCCATTCGAACGGAACACCGCGACGGCCTCGCCGGGGGCGTCCACCTTGATAGCCTCGCCGTCGGATAAGGCGGTGTCTTCACAAACAAGAATGCGTGCCATGATATTCGCTTCAGAAAAGTACGCTGAGGTTATGAGAGTTCAGGGTCGCCTGATCGAGCGTGATCTCGCGGCGGCAAATCTGCCAGGCCGCGGACGTATCCGCGCGGCGCACGCGGTCGAAGCGTTTGCCGGCGTAGATCGATTCGTCGCGCTCCTTCTGCGAGCGATACAACAGGTAGTTGAGCCGCACATCGAATTCGCCGGGAGCCTGGGTGGCCGTCACCACGACGTTGCTCACCAGGTGGCGCGTTCGCGAAGGCGGCTCTTCCGCCCAGGCCATGCCCGTTTCGAGGCGCGCGATGCGGCGTTCCAGCTGGGCATAGTTATCGTTGAAGATCCAGGTGGTCGGCGGCTGGACGCTACGGCGGCGATCGCGCGTCTGTGCATTGACGGTCGTGCGCATCGAGTAATGCACGTCCCGCGACATCAGCGCGAGCCAGTCGCGAAAGCGCCAGTCATCGAGCAGTTCGGCCTCGTGATAGAGAAACTGTTCGATCTCGTGATGCAAAGCCAGCGGCACGGTTGCCGGACGGTTCAGCGTGGTTTCAGTCATGTTCGAGCACCTCCTGTTCGTAGGCGCGCGTGCGCTCCAGTACTTCGTCCCAGCTATCGCAGGCGAGCAGATCGGCCCAACGGCGATACATGCCGCGCGCGGCCGTCTCCGAGAAGATGTAGTTGGTCATGCCCGGAATGCCGTCCTCGCGGACTTTCTCGTTGCCGAGTCCCATTTCGACGACGAGCTTCGTCTGCCGCGCGCGCTTGCCGCGCAGCACTTTCTGGATCTCCACCCAGTTCTCCGAGTCGTCCTGCTCCAGAAAGCCCGCCGGTCCGAATGCGCGTGTCGCGCTGCGTTCGAATGCCTGTTTGACTTCGTCGGAGGCATTCTTGTCCGCAATGCAGAAGGCCCACACCTCGACCTGGTTCGGGCCGCGTGGGTGCCATACGCGCAACGTGGCGGTGCCGTTCAACCACGACATCGTCGGGAACATATTGTTGTGGCCGGCGAGCCGCAGTGCACGCACCTTGCCGAGACGCGCCTCGACTTCGGAATACGTATCGCGAAAGTATTGCGACACGACGCCGTCCACCCACACGTTCGCGTCCGGATTCTCTGTGAAGAAAAAGCCGCTGCCGTGGCCGGCCTGGCCGTATTGCAGCGCATCTTTCGCGGTCTCCCACACCGGCCGCGCGGTCTGTCCCGCGCCGAGCGCCTTGTCGTCCACGCCTGCCTTCGCGCCCAGTACCTGCACGGCCGACGCATGCGAATAGAGCGCGTGATACTGATCGCTCGCGAACTGTTCTGCCGGAAACTTCCAGTTGCAGTCGATCACCCACTTATGTACGCCGCCGATGATTTCGGTGCCGCCGGGACGGCGGTCTAGCACGCCGTCCAGATACCACGCGATATCGCCCATGTACTCCTCAAGGTCGGGCGCGCTCGCGTCCCAGTTACCGAATATGAGGCCCTTGTATTCGGCGACGCGCGTCACTTCCTGCAAGCCGAGCTTCTCCTTGCACAGGCCATGCGGGTAAGCGCGCTGCTCCAGCGGCACGTCGACGAGCGCGCCGTCGGTCCCATAGGACCAGCCGTGATATGGACACGTAAACGAGCGGGTATTACCGCAATCGGCGTAACTCACGCGCATCGAGCGATGCCGGCACTGGTTCAGGAATGCCTTGACGGAGCCGTCTTTCTGGCGGACCACGATGATCGGGTCCTCGCCCATGTAGGTGTTGAAGTAATCGCCGGCTTTCGGAATCTGGCTGACGTGCGCGAGGAACAGCCAGCAGCGGCCGAAGATGCGTTCGAGTTCAAGCTCGTACAGGTCGGGGTCCGAGTAAATCGAGGATGCAACGCGGCCATTGCGGGCATCGACCAGCGCGTCGAAGTCGATCTCTTTCTGAGACATTTGGCGTCTCCTCCAATGGAGGTTTTTGGGGATGGGGCAAATGATCGACGGCGCCAGTCACGCTGTAAAATATTTTGTTTGTTTGGTTTAAGACATTTTAACGATAACTGGGAGCCCCCTCGCCATGGAACTTCGACACTTGCGCTACTTCATCGCCGTGGCGGAGGAGCTGAGCTTCACACGTGCGGCCGAGCGGCTTCGCACGGCTCAGCCCTCGCTGAGCCAGCAGATTCGCGATCTCGAAGAGCAGGTCGGCACGCCGCTGTTCGAGCGCACGCGCCGCAAGGTGGAGTTGACCGAAGCCGGCAAAGTCTTTCTGATCGAAGCGCGTCTGACGCTGGCGCAGGCCGAACGCGCAGTGACGCGGGCGCGTCACATAGGGCGCAAAAGCAGCTCGACTATCACCATCGGCTTCGTGCCGGCCGCCGAAGTGCGGATTTTCCCGGGCATACTGCCGCGGCTGCGGCTACGCTTTCCCGAACTGAACGTCGATCTGCGCAGCATTCCGACGTCCGAGCAGGAGCAGATGCTGCTCGACAACGAAATCGACGTCGCCTTCATGCGCAAGCCGATTCGCTCGCCCGACATCCTCTCTGAAGTCGTGCTCCGAGAACCTATTCTGGTCGTACTGCCGGTCGCTCATCCGCTTGCGCGATACAAGCGGATCAAGCCGGCGCAGCTGGACGGCGAAGCGTTCATCAGCACGCATCCGCTTTATTCGGGCGATGTGTATGACGTCGTGGACGGCTACTTCAAACAACATGGGCTGCAACCCAAGGTCATTCAGGTGGCGACCAATATCCTGCTCAACCTGAACCTGATCGGCATGGGACTCGGTTACGGACTGCTGCCCGCCTATACCGCATCGCTGACGAATCCAGCGATCTGCACGAGGCCGCTCGTGGGACCGGTGCCTGAGATCGAACTGTTGATGGCATGGCGTGCCGGCAACCACTCGCCTCAGCTTGATGCGCTGCTGGAGCTGGTGACGCACCACTCGGACAGTAATCCGGGGGAATCCCGCAACGCCAGCTAAGCGGCGCAACAGCAAAGCGGGTTTTGTCGCAACAAGATGGCCAGTTATGGCGTAGAGCGCCCGCGTTGGCGTGGTCTCTCGCCTGGCTCCGCGGGTCGTAACGCCAAGCGACAGTCCCCGTAATCAGTAGCGGGAAAGCTGGCTGCCGTTGACCTGCACGCGCTCGCCCGGACGCAGGTCGCCGGGCGTCGGCACGTCGAACGCGCGCGTTGAGCCGTCGCTCAGCTGCACGTCGATCTGGTAGCCGGCGGGCCGACCCATCTGCTGGCCGATCTGGTTGCCCGCGTAGGCTCCGCCGAGCGCGCCGATGACGGTCGCTGCGTCGCGACCGTGCCCGCCCCCGATCTGATTACCGAGAACGCCGCCAACCAGCGCGCCGACGACGGTTCCCGCGATACCCGAAGTACCCGTGGCGCTACTCAAGGGCCGGATGCTCGAGATCGTGCCGTACTGCGTGCCATATTGGTTGCCGTATTGCGAGTTGTACTGCGACCCGTACTGGCCGCCGTTTTGTGTGTCATACGGCTGTTGCGGCGCAGGCTGCGGCGCGTAGGCGGGTTGCTGCACGGTGCCCGGTTGCGCGTAGACGGGCTGGCTATACACGGGCGCTGCATACTGGGCCTGGTAGCCTTGCTGCGAGCCGTACGGCGCGTAGCCCGGGGCAACGCACGCCGACAACGAAAGACTTGCTGCAACGACAAGCGCAGCGGTCAGGGCGAACTTGTTAGAGAGCATGGGCATCAAGGTATGGTTGGCATTTCTGCCGCGCCGGCACGGCGAGCATAAAGAGGAAGGCGGTTGCGCGGCAGTATAAGGAAAGGCCGCCCAAACGTCCGCTGCGCGACGGTAACAACGTGTAAAGTCCGTTGCTGGGTGAATGGCGACGGGGCGCCGGCATATCCGCAACCGCATTGCGAACACTCTGGCGGTTGTTGGAATGCGCTTGTGATGTGATCGACGACTCCCGCTATCCCCCAGCCTGACAGGACGTCTGCTGGTGCCGCACTAGGCACCAGGAGTGCGCTGCACGTTAGCATTCGCTACAGAGCGCCTTGCTGAGCGCGCATCGAGCCTTCCGTTATCACAATGCCCTGACGCCGGCAGATTTCTCGCGCCCCTGAGACGCCGATGCTCAACCGGTCTATCTGCGTCGGCTCTGCCTTGAGACGTCGTAGGTTGCGCGCGTTCGAGACCGCCCGCGATTCCATTGATCGACAGCATTGCCGTTGCGCGATCGCTTTATCGGAATGCGCTGACCGCCTCCGGCGAAGCGACGAAATGCCCGGGCGTCACGCCGACCGCGCGCCGGAAATGTCGGCCAAGGTGACTCTGATCGAAAAACCCGACCTCGGTCGCCACCTCAGACGGCGGGACGCCGTCGCGCAATAGCCGCTTGGCGTGTTGGATCCGCACCAAACACACATAACGATGCGGCGAGATTCCAACTTCTTTGCGGAACAGCGTCGCAAAACGCGACACACTCAAGCCCGCCGTCGCCGCGAGCGTCGCAAGACTGACCTGCTGCGCGAACGAGCTGTCGATAAAGGCCACGGCCCGCCTGATCGCACGCGACATCACCACGGTCGTGCCGCTGGCGGTGTAGTCGAAGACTCCAGTCATGTCGTATTCCTTCGGGCCACAAAATCATGCGCGCCGCTCGGACGACACCAATTCGGCAAGGCCGATGCCGTCATCGCGTAGCGCGAGTTCGCCATCAGACGCGCAGCGTGACAGACTGCGCGAGCCCACCAGCCGCAGTAGCGCCGTCCGGCGGTCCGTTCTGGTATTGCTCCAGTTCCGCTTCGCTGCGATGGCACAGCACCTGAGCGCCGCTCGCGAGCGTGCGCGCGGCCGGCGGCGTGCGGTTGCAGACCCCATCGATGCGCAGCGGGCAGCGCGCGAGAAACGTGCATAGCTGCGGCTCATCGGCCGGCTCGCCGATCGGCGGCAGCGTCTGATGACAGCGCTCGCCCGCTTCTTCGAGCCAGCCGGCGCGAAGCTCCGGCGCGGACGACACCAGCAGATGCGAATACGGGTGGTACGGCGGCGCCGACAACGCGTCGCGGTTACCCGCCTCGACGCGGTGCCCCGCGTACAGCACGACGATGTCGTCGCTGATCGCGCGCACCTTGGCGATGTCGTGCGTGATGAACAGATACGACACGCCGAGCTTTTTCTGCAGATCGCGCAGCAGTTCGAGAATGGCTGCGCCGACCACCGTATCGAGCGCGGAGGTGACTTCGTCGCAAAGGATCAGCTTGGGTTCGGCGGCCAGCGCCCGCGCGAGATTCACGCGCTGTTTTTGCCCGCCCGACAACTCCCCGGTGCGACGCTGCGCCAGTTCGGCTGGCAGGCGAACCAGGCCAAGCAGTTCGGCGACGCGGCGCCGCGCCGCCTCGCCCCTCATACCGTGATAGAACTGCAACGGGCGCGCCAGCGTGCGCTCGACGGTATGCGTCGGGTTGAGCGCGGTGTCGGCGTTCTGGAACACGATCTGGATACAGCGAAACTGTTCGCGGCTGCGACGGTTCAGGTTGGCGGCAAGCGGCTCACCATCGAGCAGCAGCTTGCCGCGCGCCATCGGCACGAGCCCCGCGATCACCTTCGCGAGCGTCGTCTTGCCCGAACCCGACTCGCCGATCACGCCCACCGTCTGGCCACGGCCGATCGCGAGGTCGACGTCGCGCAGAATGAGCTTGTGCGGCCAGCCGTGCGCGTCGGTGCCGCCGTAGCCGGCCGTCAGCCCGCGCAGTTCGAGCAGCGGCGCCGCGTTGCATTGCGACGCGTCCAGCGCGGCCGCGGTCGATGCAGCGGGAGCGACTGGCGTCACCGCGGCAATCAGGCTCTGCGTATATGGATGGGCCGGCGCATGCAGAATCTGCTCGGTGCGGCCCGTTTCGCGAATCTCACCGTTGCTGAGCACGACGATCCGATCGGCCATCTGCGCGACCACCGCCAGATCGTGCGACACATAGACGGCGGTCATTCCGCATTGCCGGATCACGCCGCGAAACGCTTGCAGCACGTCGATCTGCGTCGTGACGTCGAGCGCCGTGGTCGGCTCGTCGAGGATCACGAGGGCGGGGTCGGTGGTCAGCGCCATCGCCGCCATCAGCCGCTGCAACTGGCCGCCCGACACCTGGTGCGGGTAACGCTGGCCGATCTTCCGCGGGTCCGGCAGCGCGAGCGCGCGGAACAGTTCGACCGCTTTGGCCTGCGCGGCGCGCTTGCTGAGCGTGCCGTGAATCAGCGCGCTTTCGATCACCTGGTCCATGATCGAGCGCGCCGGGTTGAACGCAGCCGCCGCGCTTTGCGCGATATACGCAACTTTGCGGCCACGCAATCCTTCGAGCTGTTTCGGCGAGAGTCCGAGCACGTCGGTGTCGCCGACCCGGATCGAGCCGCCCGCGATGCGGCAGCCGCTGCGAGCATGGCCCATTAGCGACAGCGCGATCGTGGTCTTGCCCGAACCCGATTCGCCGATCAAGGCGAGCACCTCGCCGCGCGCAATCTCGAAGTCGATGTCGTGCACGATCGTAGTATCAGGCTCGCCGGGGCGGCTTCCCACCACGCGCAGGCCCCGCACTTCGACCAGATTGGACGAAGGTAACGACGCGGTCTGCGAGGCGGCCGTAAAGTCCGCGTGAGCACGTCTGAACAGGTGTCCCTTCATCAATGGCCTCCATCGGCATCGGGCATGTTCTTGCGGCGCCCACGATGCGGCAGTCCGTCGATCAGCAGGTTCACGCCGACCGTCAGCACCGCGATTGCGATCGCGGGCAAGATCACCACGGGCACGCCTTCACCGAGACCGGCGATGTTCTCGCGCACCAGCGAACCGAGATCGGCATACGGCGGCTGCACGCCCAGGCCGAGAAAGCTCAGGCTGCTCAGCAGCAGCACGACGAACGTGAAACGCAGCCCGGTGTCGGCGAGCATCGGGTGGATCATGTTCGGCAGCATCTCGAAGCATGCGATGTAAAGCGCGCTTTCTCCGCGCGCCCGGGCGACCTGCACATATTCGAGCGTGCCGATATTGACCGCGAGCGAGCGGGCGATCCGGTACGAGCCCGGCATGTAGCTGATGGCCGCTGTCGCGATCAGCAACGGCAGCGACGAGCCGAACGCGGCGACGATCATCAGCGCGAACATCTTCGACGGAATCGAGGTGACCGCATCGAGCAGCCGGCTCATGGTTTCGTCGATATGGCGGCCGGCGACGGCCGCGAGCAAGCCCAGCATCGTCCCGGTGAGCGCCGCGAGCAGCGCCGCGGCGAGCGCCAGCACGACCGTCAGCCGCATGCCGTAGATGATGCGGGTCAGCATGTCGCGGCCCAGGTAGTCGGAGCCAAGCGGCAGCTTCGCGCTGAAGCCAGCGAAGACGTCGGGCGTGACGATCGCGCCCACCGCGTGAGGCGCGATCCACGGCGCGAACGCCGCGACGAACAGAGCGCAACTCACCATCGCGAGACCGATCCAGCCGCCGGTCGACAGATTCATGCGTTGCGCGACGCTGCGACGGCGCACCGGCCGCGGCGCGGGAGCGCCGCCGCCACGCCATGACCCTGGTGGCTCCGCGCCCTGCGGCAGCATGCTGCTGCGCTGCACCGGCTCGAGCGCGCCGAGTTGGTGAGACGAATCGGAAGAAGGTCGAAGAGTCGTCATGTCCGCAGCCTCGGGTTCGAGATGATGGCGCACAGGTCGGCTAGCAGCACGAGCATCAGATAGCCGAGGCAGAACAGCAGCGTGCAGGCCTGCACGAGCGGGAAGTCGCGGTTGCTCACCGCGTCGACCATCAGGCTCGCGAGGCCCGGATAGTTGAAGATGGTCTCGACGACGATCACGCCGCCAAGCAGATAAGACAGGCTCAGCGCGATCGCGTTGGCAATCGGGCCGATCGCATTCGGCAGTGCGTGGCGCAGTACCACGCGCGCGGGGCTCGCGCCCTTCAGCATCGCCATTTCCACGTACGACGAACTGAGCTGCTCGATCACCGCGGCGCGGGTCATGCGGGCCATCTGCGCAATCACGACTGCGCAGAGGGTTACGACCGGCATTGCATACGCGCGCAGAAAGTCGTGCAGGCTCTCAATGTCGCCGCTGTACGACAGCGCGGATAGCCAGTGCAGCTTGACGGCCAGCACCAGCACCGCGAGCGTCGCGATCAGGAACTCGGGCGTGGCGACCAGCGACAGCGTACCGAGGCTCACGATGCGGTCGATCAGCGAGTCGCGCTTGACCGCCGCCAGAATGCCCGCCGACACCGCGATCGGCACCGACACCGCGGTGGTGATCGCCGCGAGGGTCAGCGACTTCGGCAAGCGCCCTTCGATCAGTTCGGAGACCGGCAGATTATTCGATAGCGACACGCCGAAGTTCGCGTGCAGCAGACCGACGAGCCAATGAAAGTACCGCAGGTAAGCCGGCTGGTCGAGACCGAACTGCTGGCGCAGCGCCGCGACCGTTTCGGCCGTCGCCGACTGGCCGAGTGCGGCCTGCGCGGCATCGCCGGGCAACAGATTGGTGATCACGAAGATGATGATCGAGACGATCACCAGCGTCAGCGCGGTGACGGCGATGCGCCGGCCGATCAACTGGGCGATATTCCCGTTCATAGGCATGACCTCCTCGGTTGAGGCTTTGGGGCACGCGCCGGGCGACGCCCGGCGCGTGCGCGCGCTTGCGCGTATTACGCGTTCCACCACACGTACTCGGCGAAGTTGAAGCCCATCATCGCGCCGGTGGGTATGGGTTGAAGCCCTTGCAGGCGCTTGTCGTTCGCATCGAGCAGGCTCAGGAAGGCCGGAATGCCGATGCTGCCCTGCTCCGCTACCAGCACCTGCATGTCGCCGTACATCTGCTTGCGCTTCGCATCGTCGGTTTCCGAGCGCGCGGCGACCAGCAGCTGGTCGAACTTCGGGTTGTTCCAGCCCGACTCGTTCCACGGCGCGTCCGACTTGAAGAACTGCGTGAACAGCACGTCGGCGCTCGAGCGGGGATTGACGCTACCGAACCCGAGCGGATGCTTCATCCAGTGGTTCGACCAGTAACCGTCGGCCGGCACGCGGTTGATGTTCAGGTTCACGCCGATCTTCGCGGCGGACTGCTGCAGCAGCACGCCCATTTCGATCGAGCCGTTCGCGTCGGTCGTCGCATAGATCGGCGGCAACGCCGTCCCGATCGCTCCGGCTTTCTGGAAGTAGAACTTCGCCTTGTCCGGATCGTGCGGCCGCTGCGGCAGCGACGCATTGAAGTAACGGTGGCTGGGCGGAATCGGCTGATCGTTGCCGACCACCGCATAGCCGCGGAACACCGCCGTGCGGACCTGGTCACGATCGAATAGATACTTCATGCCCTGTACGAAATCGGGGTTGCCGGTCAGCGGATTGTCGCGTCGCATGATCAGATCGGTATAGAGACCCGACTTGGTCTCGCGCACCTCATAGCCCGGCGTCGCGGCAATGCGCTGCGTCGAGCGCGGATCGACGGCGCTGATCAGATGGACATCGCCGGACAGCAGCGCATTGATGCGCGCCGCGTCGTCGCCGATACCGATCAGCTCGATCTGGTCGAGGTAGGGGCCGCCGCCCGTCTTCCAGAAATTGTCATTGCGCACGCCGACTGTCGAGACGCCGGGCTTGAACGTCTTCACCTTGTACGGGCCGGTACCGACGGCCGTCGTGAAGTCCGTCGTGCCGTCCTTGATGATCACGAATTGCGGCGTGGCGAGAATCACCGGCAAGTCCGCGTTGGGCGACGCGAGCGTCAGTGTGACTTCGTTGGGGCCGGTCTGCTTCGCTTCCACGAACTGATCGGCCAGCGTCTTCACCTTCGAAGCAGTGGCCGGATTCTTATGACGCATCAGCGAGTAGACGACATCGGCGGGCGCGAGCGGCTTGCCATCGTGGAAGGTCGCGCCCTTGCGCAGCTTGATCACCCACACCTTCGCATCGCTCGTGTCCACCGCTTCGGCGAGATTCATCCGCGGCGTCAGCGAACTGTCGAGTTGCGTCAGGCCGCTGTAAAACATGAAGAAGCGGATGTAGTCGGCGCCTGCCGATCCCTTGGCCGGGTCGAGCGTATCCGCGGTCGACGATGAGTCGTAGGCGACCCGGATCTTGCCGCCTTTCTTCGGCGCGGTCGCCGCAAGCGCGGGGCGAGCACCCGCCAGCAAGCCTCCCGCACCGGTGGCGAGCATGCCGCCGGCAGCCAGCAAACGCATCATGTCGCGGCGGCTGAAACCGCCCGTTTTGATTTCGTCGTCGTACATGCGAACTGCTCCTCACTGGTGAATGAACGCGGGATATCCAGCATTGGTGTTCGACGGCGCTCCGCGTGCTGGTCGCGGCGCGGCGGCACTGCATGAATCGATTTAAGCACTGCCAAAAATGGCTTTGATCGCGTATCGCTGGATTCGACCATTCGAAAACATGGTTTTGAGTGGTCCAAACAGCATGATTTGCCGCCCCTGGCATTGACCCTGACGCGCGAGCCCGGCGCCATGTGCGATCTTCGAAGCGAGGCGTCGGTGCATGCACATCATCGTAGCGGCGAGCGCACCGCGGATTGCACCGACAAAATTGGCCGTTTCAGCACGCCGCACGCAATCTCCACGACCGAACCACACATTTCGCATGGCATGCCCGGCACGGGCGCAGCGGCACCTCGGGTGCGGCACGCACGACGATGAGAAGTTCGTACTAGTCAACGCGCGAGCAACGTGCAACAGTCGCGGCACGGCCGACAAATCACGGAGCACCCCGTGCCCGATTCAACCACGCACGCACTTTTCACCTACCGACGCCTGACCGCCAACGACCTGCCCGCCGCACAACGCCTGTCCGCCGCGATCGGCTGGCCGCATCGCCGTGAAGACTGGGGATTCTCCGCGCACACGGGAATCGGTTTCGTTGCCGAGACGGCAGGCGCATTGGTCGGCACTGTGGTGTGCTGGAAGTTCGGCGCGGATCAGGCGACGCTCGGGATGCTGCTCGTCGCGCCGCAGCATCGCGGCCTGGGTATTGGCCGCACGCTGCTCGCTTACGCGCTCGACGAGATCGGCAAGCGCGACATCACGCTCTATGCGACCGACGCTGCCCAGCCCATGTGCGACGCGCTCGGCTTCGAGCCCTGCGGCGCACTCGACCAGATGCAGGGCGCGGCGTTCCGCCCGCCGCTCGTCGCGCTGGCCGCCAACGAGCGGCTGCGCCCGCTCGGCGCGAGCGACGCCGTGCAACTCGTCGAGCTCGCATCGCGCGCGAGCGGTCTCGACCGCAGCCACGTGCTGCCACCGCTGCTCGATCTGGCCGACGGTATCGCGCTCGATCGCGACGGCGAACTCCTCGGCTTCTCGTTGTTCCGCCGCTTCGGACGCGGTTTCCTGATCGGCCCCGTGGTCGCCGGCGCGAGCCCGGACGCCGTGCATGCCAAAGCGCTGATCCGTCATTGGCTCGCCCTGAACGAAGGCGCGCTGGTGCGCATCGACGTGCCGCACGGGCAAGGCCTGCGAACGTGGCTAACCGGCCTCGGCCTCGCACCCACGGAGACGGTCGTCAGGATGCGGCGGATCGCATCCGCGCAAAGCCGTTCCGAGCCGAGGCGCGCCGACGGCTCGCTGCATCAGTACGCGGTGATCGCGCAGTCGTTGACCTGACGCGGCCACGAACGCTCGGGCTGAACTCCCGTTCGCGCCGCTATTAAGCACACGCGGCAGAAAATGCTGTCTGTGGGGTAGAAAACGCTGCGCCTGCGCTCTTTGAGCCTTTTTTTGGCGGAACGGCTCGCATGCGGCTCTCGCTACTATCAAGGGGTGACGCTCACCTGATCGCAACCCGCGGGGAAATACCACCATGTCAAGAACATCGCTCATCGACGCCGACCGCAAGCATCTGATTCACCCGGTCATCAACTACCGCGCGCACGAAGCGCGGGGCACCACCGTACTCGAATCCGGACACGGCGCGTATCTGCGCGACATCGACGGCAACGAACTGCTCGACGCGTTCGCGGGCCTGTGGTGCGTGAACGTCGGCTACGGCCAGCAGAGCATCGTCGAAGCGGCGACGCGGCAGATGACGAAGCTCCCCTACGCGACCACCTACTTCCACTTCTCGTCGGAACCTGCCATCGAACTGGCCGAAAAGCTGGTTGCGCTCTCCCCCGCTTCGCTGCAGCACGTCTACTTCACGCTCGGCGGCTCCGATGCGATCGACTCGGCGGTACGCTTCATCACGCATTACTTCAACGCGACGGGGCGTCCGGCGAAAAAGCAGATGATCGCGCTCGAGCGCGGCTATCACGGATCGTCGAGCGTCGGCGCGGGGCTCACCGCGCTGCCCGCGTTTCACCGCAACTTCGATCTGCCGCTGCCGCACCAGCACCACCTGCCGTCGCCCTATGCATACCGTCAGCCGCAAGGCGACAACGCGCAGGCGCTGATCGCCGCGTCGGTCGCCGCGCTCGAAGCGAAGGTGACCTCACTCGGCGCGGAGAACGTCGCCGCGTTCTTCTGCGAGCCGATCCAGGGATCGGGCGGCGTGATCGTGCCGCCGGTGGGCTGGTTGAAGGCGATGCGCGACGCGTGCCGCCGTCTCGACATCCTGTTCATCGCCGACGAGGTCATCACGGGCTTCGGTCGTACCGGTCCGCTGTTCGCATGCGAGGCGGAACAGGTCGAGCCGGATCTGATGACGGTGGCGAAGGGGTTGACCTCGGGCTATGCGCCGATGGGCGCGGTGCTGATGTCCGACGAAATCTACCAGGGCATCGCGGGCGATGCGCGCGATACCGCGGTGGTCGGTCACGGCCAGACCTACTCCGCGCATCCGGTCAGCGCCGCGATCGGCCTCGAAGTGCTGCGTCTCTATCAGGAGGGTGGTCTGCTCGCCAACGGTATTGCGCAGGCGCCGAGTTTTGCCGCCGGACTCGACGCGCTGCTCGATCATCCGTTGGTCGGCGACTCACGTCATCGGGGCCTACTCGGCGCGCTCGAACTCGTCGCCGACAAGGGTTCGCGCGCACGCTTCGATGCGTCGCTGAAGCTGCCGGAACGGATCGCCGAAGCGGCCTACCGCAACCGGCTCGTGTTCCGCGCGTTCGGCGACAGCATCCTCGGTTTCGCGCCCGCGCTTTGCTTCGGCGAGGCGGAATTCGACCAGCTGTTCGGCCGTTTGCGGCGCACGCTCGACGAAGTGCTCGACCATGCGGAGGTGCGTGCCGCGTTGCGCGGCGCAAGCCGCGCAGCCGCCTGAGCGCGTGATAACATCGGCCTGCGCGTCGCTTGACTCTGGCGTTGCGCCATGCAGCGAAAAGCAGAACCTTCGACGGGCAGACCGATACATGACGACAAGCGGCGACACGAAGCTGGACCGGATCGACCTGCGTATTCTTTCGCAACTGCAGAAAAAAGGCCGCATCACGAACGTCGAGCTTGCTGACGCCGTGGGGCTCTCGCCGAGCCCCTGTCTGATCCGCGTGAAACGGCTCGAAAAGGCCGGCTATATCGTCGGCTACGGCGCACACATCCAACTGCAGAAACTCGGCGACGTGCAGATCGTGTTCACCGAGGTCACACTTGCCGACCATCGCCGCGAGGACTTCGCCAAGTTCGAGGCGGCGATCCGCCCCGTGGAGGAGATCATCGAATGCCATCTGGCGAGCGGCGGATACGATTATCTGCTGAAGTTCGTCACGCGCAGCGTCAATCACTATCAGAGTGTGATCGAAGGACTGTTGGAGCGCGACATCGGCATCGAGAAGTATTTCAGCTACGTGATCATCAAGACGCCATTCGTGAAATCCGAATACCCGCTGGAAACACTGTTCTCGCAACGGCATCAATGAAGCGGTCGCGGCCCGATGAGCCTTCGGGTCGCAATCAGCCGTTGGTGCTCAGCCACTCACCCGGCGTTATGCCAAGCACGCGCTTGAAATGCCGGCATAGATGGCTTTGATCGAAGAAGCCCACCTCGGCCGCGACGATCGACGGCGGCATGCCTCGCCGCAGCAGGCGTTGCGCATGCCGTACGCGCACCAGCCTCACGTATTGCTGCGGCGACACGCCAATCTCCGCGCTGAAGCGCACTGCAAACCTCGAAATGCTCAGCTCCGCGACGGCGGCCAGTTCGGATAGGCTGATCGGCTCGGCGAAACATGCATCGATGAAGTTGACCGCGCGCTCGACGGCGCGGCTCACTCGATCCGGCACGCGTGCCGCATGACGGTTCGCGCCCGCGAGATCGGGCGCGGATGATGACGACGAGGTTCGGCTCGGGCTCAGCATCGACGCTCCGCTCACGCAACGCGCGACGTGACAGGAGCCACCGGCGAAGCACCCCGGCTGGCCGCGAAGCGGCGGATGTCGAACGGCTCGAGCGGCGTGCTGGTCGCGCCCGTGTCGATCAGTTCGGCCATCGTGTCGCCGACGCCCGGCCCCAGCTGGAACCCCGCGCCGCAAAAACCGAACGCATAGAACAGGCCGCTCGTCGTGCCGCTCGCGCCCATGATCGGCCGGTCGTCGGGCATATAGCCTTCGACGCCGCTCCATACCCGGATGATGTTCAGCCTGCGCAGCATCGGCGCGACGCGCTGCAATTGCCTGAACTGCAGCAACGTGCTTTGCGGCAGGACCTTCGCACGGCGTTCGTCGAGATACGCCGGCGCACGCGCGCAACCGCCGATCACGATATTGCCGCGCGCGACCTGGCGGAAGTACACGACCTCCTCGATCTGCGGCGACGACACGCCGACCACCGGCTGGATCACATACGGCACGGGTTCGGTCACAGCCATTTGCGGGCCGTTGACGGCGATCGGCACCGCTTCGCCAAACTGCTCCGAGAGCAGATTGCCCCACGCGCCCGCGGTGATCAGCAGCACCGGGGCATGGAAGGTACGGCCGTCGGCGCTCGTCGCGCGAAACTCGGCGCCCTCTTTTTCCACTGTCACGACATCGCAGTTTTCGACGATCTGCGCGCCGAGCCGCGCCGCCGCGCGAGCAAACGCGGGCGCCGCGAGCCGCGGATTCGCGTGCCCGTCCATTTGCGAGTACGAGCCCGCCAGCACCTCGGCACCGAGAAACGGAAACCGTGCGCGCAGCGCGTCGCCGCGCAGCAGATCGAGCTTGAGACCGTAGTGCGCGGCCTCCTTCGCATAGGTTTCGAACTGGTCGGCCTGCTCTTCGCGATAACAGACGCGCACATGGCCGGACATCAAAAACTCGGCGTCGTGCTGGATCAGTTCGGGCAGACGCCCCCAGATTTCGCGCGAACGGTTCGCAAGCGGCAGTTGCGGCAGAAAGCGCCCTTGCCGGCGCACGTTGCCGAAGTTGGTACCGCTCGCCTGCTGACCAACGAGCTGGCGCTCGAGCAGGATCACCGAGCGGCCCCGTTGCCTCAGAAAAAATGCGGCGGAAGCACCCATGAACCCGCCGCCCACGATCAGCACATCGGCCTGTGCGCGGTTCATTCGGTATCCTCCACGGTTGCGATGGCCAGCGGCTTCACGGGTGCCTGCCCGCGAAGCCTGCCAACCTGCTCGAGCGGCACGTGCGCGGCCGCCGCGATCACCTCGGCGCCCGCATGGCCGCAGTAGCGTCCCTGGCAGCGCCCCATGCCGACGCGGCTGAACGCTTTGGCGCGGTTCGCTTCCTGCGCGCCTTCGTCGCGCACCACGCGGCGCAGTTCGCCCGCGGTGATGCCTTCGCACCGGCAAACGATCGTATCGTCCGACAGACGGGCCGCCTGCCCGGCAGGCCACGCAAACGCTTCAGCGAGACCGAGCCGGAAGCGCTCCATTTTGCGCTGTTCGCGCGTCAACGTGGCGAGCGTCGCGGCCGGCACCGCACGCCCGAGATCGCTCAACGCAGCGTAGGCCGCGAGCCGTCCGGCGATCTCCGCGCCATCCGCGCCGAGCACGCGCGCACCGTCACCGGCGATATAGACGCCCTTTTCGGTCGCGCGGCCGAGTTCATCGATTTGCGGCACCCATTGCCGCGTCGGTGCATCGAAACGGAACGCGCAGCGCGCGAGGTCGGCCAGCTGAGTTTCCGGGCGCAGGTGATAGCCGAGACCCACCGCGTCGCAATCGATCTGCGCGACCTTGCCGCGCGCGTCGCGAAAGCGTACGCCAAGCACGCCGTCGTCCGGCGTGCCGAGAATTTCGAGCGGCTCGATGCCGTTTTCGACCCGCACGCCCGAGCGCTTCAGCGCCGCCACGAGCGCGCGGCCCTTGCGCAATGCATCGACGCGCGCCAGCAATTTGGGCAGCGCACGCAGCCGCGCACCGGTCGTCGACGTGTCGAGTACTGCCGCTACCTTGGCGCCCGCCTGCACATACTGGTTCGCGACCAGATACAGCAGTGGGCCGGTCCCGATGAATACGACCTGGCGGCCAATCGCGCAGGCCTGCGACTTCAGCGCGATCTGCGCGGCGCCGAGGCTGTAGGTCCCGGCGAAGTGCCAGCCTTTGACCGGCATCAGCCGGTCGGTCGCGCCGGGGCACAGGATCAGCGCGTCGTAGCCCAGCGCGCTCGCGTGTCCTTCATGCACGATATGCAGCTTGCCTTGCGCGACGTTCCACGCGAGCGTCTGAGGACGGTAATCGATCTGCGGGCGCAGTCGCTCGAAGCTGCGATGCAGGTCCTCCGCGCGCGCGGCTTCGGTGCCGTACAGCTTCGCGTACGGCCGCGTGAAGCCGTCGGGCTGGCGCCGGTAGATCTGCCCGCCATCGCGCCGTCCTTCATCGACGACGATCGGGCGGATGCCGGCCGCCAGCAATGTTTCCGCGCAGCGCACCCCTGCGGGTCCTGCGCCGACGATTACGATGCGAGGTTCGCCCATTGGCCCTCCGGTTGCGTCGTGACGACGCGCATGCCTGCTTCGACCACGGTGGTGCAGGCGCGCAGCCTCTCGCCGTCGGCGGTCCATACCCAGCAATCCTGGCACGCGCCCATCAGGCAAAAGCCGGCGCGCTTTTCAGCACCGAATTCGGACTGCCGCACGTGCCGCACCGAGCACAGCATCGCGGTGAGCAACGTGTCGCCGGCCAGCGCTTCGACGGTGTCACCGTCGATCGTCAGCTCGACTTTGGCGCGAGCCGTCTCGCCCAAGCGTACGAATCTGCCGTTCATGCCGCGGCTCCCGCCATGCCGTCCGGCGACACGTGAGCGTCGCTGCGATTGCTCAGCACGTGCCGCAGGAATTCGCGGGTACGCGCCTCGCGCGGCGAACCCAGCACCTGCTGCGCAGTGCCCTCCTCGATGATGAGTCCGGCGTGCAGAAAGCACACCCGGTCTGCCACTTCACGCGCAAAGCCCATTTCATGCGTGACGACCAGCATCGTCATGCCTTCGCGCGCAAGGGTGCGCATCACGCCAAGTACTTCGCCGACCAGTTCCGGATCGAGCGCCGAGGTCGGCTCGTCGAACAGGATCGCCTTGGGCTTCATCGCGAGCGAACGGGCAATCGCCACTCGTTGCTGCTGCCCTCCCGAAAGCTGATGAGGATAGGCGTGCAGCTTGTGGCCGAGCCCGACCTTGTCGAGCAGTTCGGACGCTTCGCGTTGCGCTTGCGCACGCGCAAGGCGTTTGACGTGCACGGGCCCTTCCATCACGTTCTCGAGCGCGGTGCGGTGCGGAAACAGATTGAAGCGCTGAAACACCATGCCGACCTGGGTGCGCAACTGGTTGATGTTGCGCGCGCGCTGCTCGACGCGCTCGCCGAGCAGGCGAATTTCGCCTTCGTCGTAGGACTCCAGCGCGTTAATGCAGCGCAGCAGGGTTGATTTTCCCGAGCCCGACGCACCGATCAGGCAGACCACTTCGCCCTGGTTCACGTTGAGCGAAATGCCCTTGAGAACCGGTACGGAGCCAAAACTCTTGTGCACATTCGTGATTTCGATCATCGCATCCTCACTTCGCACTTACCTGGCCCTGTGCCGACCGAATCGTCGTTCCAGATTGCGGGTCATGCTCATCAGCGGCAGGCTCATCGCCAGGTAGCCGAGCGCGACGAGTGTGTACACCGTCAGATTCTGAAACGTCGACGACGCGATCAACTGGCCTTCGCGAGTCATTTCGGCGACCGTGATCGTCGATGCAAGCGATGAGTCCTTCAGCATCATCACGAGCGTGTTGCTGTACGGTGGCAGCGCGACTTTGATCGCCTGCGGCAGGATCACCCGTACCATCGTCTTCACGCGACCCATGCCGATCGACTGCGCGGCTTCGTACTGGCCCGGATCGACCGCCTCGATACCCGCGCGGAAGATTTCCGCGACGTAAGTCGAGTAGCCGAAACCCAGCCCGATGATGCTGGCCTGCAACGCCGACACCTGGATGTGGATATCCGGCAGCACGAAGTAGATGTAGAACAGCAGCACGATCATCGGCAGACCGCGCACGACGTTGATCATCGCGCTCACACCGCGTACCACGTGCGGATAGCGCGACATCTTCAACAGCGCCCAGGTCAGGCCGAGCACGGTGCTCAACAGCAGGCAACCCAGCGTGATGATGATGCTCATCATCGCGCCTTGCAGCAGAATCGGTACAAAGTCGGCTATGTCTTGCCAGCGCATGTCGTGCCTTCCATTGCTGTTTGCATTCGTTCAGTCCGCCGCTCCGCTGGGCGGCGAACATCGCAGGGCGGGTCCCGCATCGTGGCGGGCCCGCCTCTTGTCACGAGAAGCGAATCAGCCGGTGAGGTGCCACTTCTTCAGGATCGTGTCGAGCGTGCCGTCGGCCTTCATCTTCGTCAGCGCGTCGTTGATCTTCGTCATCAGCGCGCTGTTGCCCTTCTTCACAGCGATCGCGATGTCGAACTTTTCCATCGGCACATAGGCATCTTCGACCCGCGTTCCCGCCATCGCGCCCGCCGCCTCCTGGGCCTTCAGGATCGGATAGTCGTTGAAGCCTGCGACGATGCGGCCAAGCGCGACGTCACGCGTCATGTCGGCCGGGCTGTCGTACATCTTCACTTCGGTGAAAATCCCGAGCTTCTTCAACTGATCGCCATAGTCGGTGCCGGTCGGCGCACCGACCGTCATGCCCTTCATGTCCTGCACCGAGCGATAGACGGCTTTGTTGCTCTCCTTCACGATGATGCCTTCGCCGAACGCCGTAACCGGCTGCGAGAAATCGACCACTTCGGCGCGCTTCGGCGTCGGCGTCATGCCGGCCACGATGATGTCGATCTTGCCCGATACCACCGACTGGATCAGCGCCGAGAACGGCACCGCGTCGTACGACACATTGAAGCCCTCGCGCTTGCCGATCTCTTTCACGACGTCCGGCATCAGACCTTCGATCTTCTGGGTCTTCACGTTCATGAACGTAGTCGGTGCGCTCGACGGCGGCGAGCCTGCCGTGAGCGTCGCCGTCTCGGCGGCGTGGGCGGCGCCGAACATCATCGTCATCGCGAGGCCCGCGCCAGCGGCAAAGCGCTGCACGGTGTTGAAACGGACGGCGGAAGCAGGCTGGAACATGAAACGCAACATGGGGATTTCCTTTGGGAATAGTGTTTTTCAATCTGCGCGCTGCCCTGGCATCTGACAGTAGCGATCAGTCGATCCGTTCAATGCAGTACATCCTGCAACCTGTAATACGCGCCGACCAGCGGCAGAAACCACGCGCGTCCGAAGTGTCCTGGAATCGCGGGCCATTCGAGCGTTCGCCACGGATTGCGCGCGGCGGCGCCGAACATCACGTCGGCCATCAGTCGACCCATGTGCACGGACATCTGCACACCGTGACCGCTATAGCCCATTGAATAAAACAGTCCTTCATGCTGCCCCGCGCGCGGCAGGCGGTCGGCCGTCATGTCGACGAGGCCGCCCCAGCAGTAATCGATGCGCACATCGGCCAGTTGCGGGAAATAGCGGGCGAGCCCGTCACGCAGAATCCGCCCGCTCTTTTCGTCCGAACGCGGGTTCGACATCGCAAAGCGCGCGCGGCCGCCGAACAGCAAACGCTCGTCGGGCGTGGCCCGAAAATAGTTGCCGATGTTCAACGTCGTCACATACGACCGGCGCGTCGGCAACAACGCATCGAGGCGGTCCTTGCCGAGCGGCTCGGTCGCGACGATGAAGCTGCCGACCGGTGCGATGCGGCGCCGGAACCATTGCAGCGGACCGACCTGCGACGCGCCCGTGGCGATCAGCACGCGCCCGGCGCGGACCGTGCCGAGCGGACACTGCACGTCGAACGTGTTGCCGCCGAGCGGCTTCAGGTCCGTCACCGGCGCGTTCTCGTAGATCTGCGCGCCGCGGCGTGCCGCCGCCGTGCCAAGACCCACGCCGAATTTGCCCATGTGCATCTGCATGCCGTTGCGCTGCACGAGACCGCCGAAAAAGCTGTCCGACGCGATCTCCTTGTGAATCTGCTCGGGCGGCACCAGTTCGACATCGGGATCGACCTCGCGCCGCAACACCTCGTAGGACTTCGCGAGCGACGCGAAATGCTGCGGCTTAGCCGCGAGCTTGATCTTCCCGGAGTGGCGCAAATCGCAATCGATTCTCTCTTCCGCGATGATCGATTTCACCGTTTCGACGGCGCCCGCATACGCGCGATAGAACTCCGCCGCGCGCTCGCTGCCGATGCGCGCGGACAACGCGGCGTAGTCCTGCGCGACGCCCGTATTGCAATGGCCGCCGTTACGGCCCGATGCCTGCGCTGCGAGCCGGCCCGCCTCGAACACGATCACCGACTTGCCGCGTTTGGCGAGTTCCAACGCAGCCGACAGTCCGGTGAAGCCGCCGCCGACCACGGCCACGTCCACCCGCTGCGGCAGTGGACCCTGGGCGCCTCCGGTAAACCGTGGCGCGGTGTCGAGCCAGTAGGAGTCGAGCTTCATCGTGATGCATTCCTGTCGGTTGGGTGCGCCGCTCACTGGCGCACGGAAAGCGATGTCACCAAAGGGCCGAAGCAGTGGATCAGAGACCGAGCAGCGATGCCAGTTGCGGAATCCCCGACACTTCGTTGACGCCGTAGTACGGATTCAGCGGCTCGTGATTACGGTTGACGAACGCCTTGTGCTTGATGCCCATGTCGTACGCGGTCATCAGGTCATAGCGGAAGCTCGACGACACGTGCAGCACGTCCTCGGGATTGCAGTCCAGTTGCGAGAACATGTACTCGAAGGCTTTCTGCAGCGGCTTATACGCCTGCGCCTGCTGCGCGGTGTAGACCTTGTGGAACGGCGCGCCGAGCTTGTCGACGTTGCTGTGGATCTGGTCGTTCGACGCGTTCGAAAGGATCACCAGCTTGTACTTTTTGGCCAGTCGCGACAGCCCTTCTGGTACGTCCGCGTGCGGGCCCCAAGTCGGCACGGCTTCGTAGATTTTCTGCGCGGTCGCTTCGTCGAAGGGCACGCCGGTGCGTTCGCAGGTGCGGCGCACCGAGTTCACGACCACGTCGCGGTAGGGCTTCCATGCGCCCAATACTTCGTCGAGGCGGTAGCCACGGAAGAATTCGACGAACTCGTCCATCTTCGCCTTGTCCAGCTTGTCGCCGTAAAGCTGCCGCGCGGTCTGGCCCATCTGGAAGTTGGTCAGCGTGCCATAGCAGTCGAAAGTGATGTACTTCGGTTCGAAATCGATCATGGTCAACATCCTGTCGTCGTGGCGAACCTGTTCGCAGGCTCGGGGTTCAGTTGCGGGTTGAATCGATGCGGTTGCTGCTTGCGTAAAGCCGGTGTAGCGCGATTGTTCACAACGTTTCGAAATCGATCAGCACACTCTTGTGCCGCATGCTGGCCACCATTGCCTCGCGGCCGAGATCCTTGCCGATACCGGATTGGCCGAAGCCGCCGGTCGGAATGATCATGTCGCCGCTGCGGCCGTAGCGGTTGATCCAGATCGTGCCCGCCGCGATGCGGCGCATCGCCCGCAGCGCCTGGCCGATGTCGCTGCTATGGACACCCGCCGCGAGACCGTAGATCGGATGCGCGGCGAGCGCAATGCCCTCTTCCTCGTCTTTGAATGTCTGTACCGTCAACACCGGGCCGAACAGCTCCTCGCGCACGGCGGGTGTCTCCGCAGTAACATTGGCGATCAGTGTGGGGCGGTGGAAATAGCCTTCTGCGGTGCCTTCGTAAAAGCCGCCGCCGAAGATCACTTGCGCGCCGCCCTCGCGGCTCTGCTCGACCAGCGCTTCGATGCGCCGCGCCTGGGCGGCGCTGATGATCGGCGAATAAGCGGTGCGGCTGTCCCACAGCGGACCTGGCTTGATCGGCCGCAGTTGCCGTTCAATCGCGGCGATCAGCGGCTCGGCGATGCGCTCGTGCACGATCAGCCGCGTACCGGCCACGCAGGCCTGGCCGCCGTTGGCCGTAAAGCCGCGGGCGACGCAGCGCGCCGTATGTTCGAGATCCCGCACGTGCTCGAACACCAGTTGCGGACTCTTGCCGCCGAGTTCCAGCGTGACGGGCTTGGTGCCGTGCATCGCGGCGTCGCTCATGATCGCGGCGCCCGTGCGGGTCGAACCCGTGAAGCTCATCTTCGAGATGCCCGGGTGACGCGTCAGCGCGGCGCCCGCCGTCGCGCCACGGCCGTTCACTACGTTGAAGATGCCGGGCGGCATGCCGGCTTCGATCGCGAGTTCCGCAATTCGCAGCGTCGAATAAGGCGTCATTTCCGACGGTTTCATCACGACCGCGTTGCCCGCCGCGAGCGCGGGGCCGCACTTCCATGAACACATCGACAGCGGGAAATTCCAAGGCGTGATCGCACCGATCACGCCATACGGCTCCGATGCAATGAAGCCGAGACTGTCGCGGCGCGTCGCCGCGATATCGCCACCGAGCTTGTCGGCAAGCTCCGCGAAAAAGCGGATCGCCTCGGCGGTGAACGGCACGTCGGACGCGTAGCTTTCCGCCACCGGGCGCGTCGAGCTGACCGTCTCGAGTTGGGCAAGGCTCACCGCATCGCGATCGATCAGCTCGGCCCAGCGGCTCAGCACCTTCGCGCGTTCACGCGGAGAACGCGTGCCCCAGCCGCTCGTCTTCCATGCAGCAAGCGCATTGCTCACTGCGTAATCGACGGTCGCGTCCGACGCATCCGGCACATGGCCGAGCAGAGCGCCATCCGAGGGCCGGTGAACGGCGATCTGCGCCTCGTCCGCCGAATAGTACGCACCGCCAATGAAATGCCCCTGCGGCAACGGAACGGCTGAAGGATCGAAATCGAGTGACGGAGTGGACATGCCTGGCCTGATCAGTAGGTTCAAGTGTGTGGTGCGGCTTGCGTCAACGCACTGATGATTCCCGGCACCACCCGGCACTGCTGTTCGCCATCGCGACCACCGAATGAACGAACATCGGATGAAGTTCATTTTAATGAACATCAAATGAAATACTAGTGGTCAAAAATAAACTTTGTGAAAAGTTCGTTGTGCGCTGCGATAGGTTGCCTGCCGCGCAGAAGGCGCTGCGGCACCGGCGCACACGAGCGACAGACCGGCGCGAGCGCGGCGGGCGAGGAAGGCCATGCGTCACGTCCACCCGTTCGTGCAACGCAAAAGCGAAAAGGACAACAGGGAAGGAAAGGCGTCGACGTCAGCCGAGGTCCAGATGAAGCGGACGCGACGCATCGGAACGATCGGAGGAAACAGAGGAAGGACAGAGCCGCGCGCCACACGGCACGCGGCTCGAACTACGGACGGATCAAAGATGAATCACGGGCGGCTGCGTATTCATGATCCAAAGCAAACGCGCGGTCTTCTTGCTTTCGTTGCGCACACTGTGCGGCACCGTGCTCTTGAACTGGAAGCTGTCGCCCGCGCGCAGTTCGGAGCGCCGGTCGCCGACGTTCAGCACGACAGTGCCTTCCAGCACCAGCCCCGCCTTCTCGCCGATGCCGACCAGCACTTCCTCCGAACCGGAACCGGCCGGCAGCATGATGATCATCATCTGCAAATCGTGATCGCCGTGCGGCGACAACAATTCTTTCTGCATGCCGTTCGTGCCGACTTCGAACAGCGGCCGCTCGGCCGCCTTGCGCACGAAATCGCCGGTGACCGGGTCCGAGACCGCGTCGTCTTCTTCGAGCAGCGCGGTGAGCGGAACCTCCAACGCCTGGCGCAGGCGTTCGAGAATCCGCACCGACGGATTGGCCTTGTTGCGCTCGACCTGGCTGACCGTGCCTACCGATACGCCCGCGCGCATCGCCAGCTCGTTGATCGACAGCCCCTGCGCGACGCGCAGCGCGCGCAGACGAGTGCCGACGTCGCCGTGACCCGCGTCGGCCTCGCGCTTCCTGCTGATCTGTGTTCGCTGCATGGGTTTCCTGTCGATGACGTTGCGATTGTTGTGCCGGACACGCGCCGTGGCATGCGAAGAAGCTTCAGCCGCTTCACCACACCGAACGGTCGTGCAATTTCCATCATTATATTGAATATAGCACCATTGGAGTGAACGACAAAATACCTGCGCGGTTGCGTTACGGCTGACTGGCCGACGCGAATCGAGCCCGACCACGCGCGCGTCCCAATAACAAAAAGATCGTCCTATGAAGCGGGCGCTGGGAATGCGAAAGTCTAGGCTGACCACGCCGCCAGCAGGAGTTTGCAGTGTCCAAAATAGTGAAGAAATCGCCAGGCTACCGCCGTTTCACCTCCGATGACATCGCGGCCGCGCATCGCCTCTCCGTTGCGGTGCGTTGGCCGCACCGCGCCGAGGACTGGCGCTTCATGTACGACGCCGGATGCGGCTTCGTCGCCGAAGACAACGGCACCGTGATCGGCACCGCGCTGTGCTGGAAATTCGGCGCCGACCGGGGCACGCTGGGCCTCGTGATCGTGTCGCCGGACGAACAGGGACGCGGCATCGGCCGCAAGCTGATGGAACTGGTGCTCGAAGAACTCGGCAACCGCGTGACCTTCCTGCATGCAACGGTCGCCGGCAAGCCGCTTTACGAAAAGCTGGGCTTCGTCGCCTGCGGCGGACTCGCCCAGCATCAGGGAACGCCTGGCAGCGTGGCCGCCGTCGCGCCGCCGCCCGGCGAGCATCTGCGCGCGGCGACGCCCGCTGACACGCCCCGCCTGATCGAAATCGCGTCGCGTGCGAGCGGCCTCGAGCGCAGCGCGACGATCCCGTCGCTGCTCGAATTCTCGCAAGCCGTGGTGCTCGAACGCGACGGCGAAGTACTCGGCTTCTCGCTGTTCCGCCCGTTCGGACGCGGCTACTCGATCGGGCCGGTCGTCGCGCAATGCTCCGCCGACGATCTGCGCGCCCGCGCACTGATCTCGTACTGGCTCGCGCAGCATGCCGGCGATTTCGTGCGGATCGACGTGCCGGGCGACGCCGGCATCAACGACTGGCTGACGAGCCTCGGCCTGACGCGCGTCGATTCGGTCGAAAAGATGGTGCGCAACGCTTCTGCCGACGCGCGCGAGGCGGCCCCCGACGCGACATGGCGCGCGTACGGCATCATCAATCAGGCGATGGCATAAACGGCGATGACGGTCCTCTACAAGGCCGATCCGGTGCGTGGAGCGCTATGGGCCGAGCGCTTCGCGCAGCTCGCGCCCGAGATCCAGTTCCGCGTCTGGCCGGACGTCGGTGATCGCGCGGCCGTGCGCTATCTGGTCGCGTGGCAGCCGGGCGACCTCGCGCTCACGCTGCCGAATCTCGAAGTCGTGTTCTCGGTCGGCGCGGGCGTCGATCAGTTGGACCTGTCGCAGATTCCAGCCCATCTGCCGGTGGTGCGCATGCTCGAACCGGGCATCGTCGAAGGCATGGTCGAGTATGTGACCGGGGCGGTGCTGGCGATTCACCGCGATCTGTTCGACTACGCGTTGCAACAGCAGGCGCGCGCCTGGCAGCCGTTGCCGCTCTGCGCCGCCGCGTCGCGCCGCATCGGTGTGCTCGGCCTCGGCATGCTCGGCACCGCGGTACTCGAGCGTTTGCGGCTGTTCGGCTTTGCCTGCGCG
This sequence comes from Paraburkholderia sp. BR10954, assembly GCF_040965775.1. Lineage (NCBI taxonomy): Bacteria > Pseudomonadati > Pseudomonadota > Betaproteobacteria > Burkholderiales > Burkholderiaceae > Paraburkholderia > Paraburkholderia sp. BR10954. The sequence goes on along the minus strand of NZ_JBFRCK010000008.1, from coordinate 70,735 downwards.
GGCTGGAGCCGCTCGCAGCACGACATCGAAGGTGTCGCCTGCTACGCGGGCGAGGCCGGGCTCGATGCGATGCTGGCCCGCACCGACGTGCTGATCTGCCTGCTGCCGCTGACGGACGCGACGCGCGGGCTGCTGTGCCGCCGGGTATTCGACAGGCTGCCACGAGGCGCGTCGCTGGTGCACGTTGGGCGCGGAGCGCAACTCGTCAGCGGCGACCTGCTCGACGCGCTGCAAAGCGGACAGATTCATAGCGCGGTGCTCGACGTCACCGACCCCGAGCCGCTGCCCGCGGACCATCCGCTGTGGACCCAGCCGCGCGTGCGCATCACGCCGCATATCGCGAGCGCGACGCGGCCCGAATCGGCTGTCGATGCGGTGCTGGAAAACCTGCGTCTGCATCGCGCCGGTGAGCGCATGAACGGCCTGATCGACCGGACTCGCGGCTACTGATACCGATGCACGGCCCGACACGAGAACGCACCCCCAATTGGCGATCCGCGCGGTGCCGGCAGACGGCGCGCGATCAACGCAAGGAGAGACACGTATGACCCGCAAATACCGCATTGCCGTCATTCCCGGCGACGGCATCGGCACCGAAGTGATGCCCGAAGGCCTGCGCGTGCTGGACGCCACCTGCCAGCGCTTCGACATCGGCATCGACTACCGACATATCGAATGGGCGTCGTGCGACTACTACGCGCAACACGGCCAGATGATGCCCGACGACTGGAAGCAGCAGTTGCAGGACTGCGATGCGATTCTGTTCGGCGCGATCGGCTGGCCCGACAAGGTGCCCGACCATATTTCGCTGTGGGGATCGCTGCTGAAGTTCCGCCGCGAATTCGACCAGTACGTGAACCTGCGCCCCGCTCGCCTGTTCGACGGCGTGCCCAGCCCGCTCGCCAACCGCAAGCCCGGCGATATCGACTTCATGATCGTGCGCGAGAACACCGAAGGCGAGTATTCGTCGGTGGGCGGCACGATGTTCGAGGGCACCGAGCGCGAAGTCGTGATGCAGCAGTCGATCTTCACGCGCCACGGCACCGAGCGCGTGATGAAGTTCGCGTTCGAGCTGGCGCGGCGCCGCGCGAAGAGGATCACGGTTGCGACGAAGAGCAACGGTATCGCGATCAGCATGCCGTGGTGGGATGCGCGCGCCGATGAAATGGCCGCACGCTACCCCGACGTGAAAATGGACCGTCAGCATATCGACATTCTGTGCGCGCGCTTCGTGCTGAACCCCGACCGTTTCGACGTGGTGGTCGCGTCGAATTTGTTCGGCGACATCCTCTCCGACCTCGGTCCGGCATGCACCGGAACGATCGGCATTGCGCCGTCAGGCAACCTGAACCCCGACCGGCGCTTTCCGTCGCTGTTCGAGCCGGTCCACGGTTCGGCGCCCGACATCGCCGGCAAGGGCATCGCCAATCCGGTCGCGATGATCTGGTCGGCCGCGATGATGCTCGACTTTCTCGGCAACGGCGCGGGCGTCGAGCGCGATGCGCATGACTCGATCGTCGCCGCGATCACGCAGGTGCTGAAGGACGGCCCGCGCACGGGCGACCTGGGCGGCAGCGCATCGACCACGGAAGTCGGCGCGGCGATCGCGGCGCACGTCGCCAGCGCGAGCCGTCGATAGGCACCGATCACTGACAGCGCAGACGGCCTGACTGCCCGGCGCGTGTCGGGCGCTGCGCCGTCGCACGCCAACCGCACTGGAGACCCCAGATGAGCACGAATCTCGAACAACAGGCCCGCGCGCTGATCCGCACGGACAACTTCATCAACGGCGAGTGGGTCGCGGCCGCGAGCGGCCGCCGCTTCGCGGTCACCGATCCGGCAACCGGCAAGCTGATCGCCGAGGTGGCCGACAGCGGTCCCAGCGACGCGCGCGCCGCCACCGACGCCGCCGCCAAGGCGCTGCCCGCATGGCGTGCAAGGCTCGCGAGCGAGCGCGCGGCCGTGCTGCACCGCTGGCACGCGCTGATCGTCGCGAATCGCGACGCGCTCGGCGCGCTGATTTCGCTCGAACAGGGCAAGCCGCTCGCCGAAGGGCGCGGCGAGGTCAGCTATGGCGCGTCGTACGTCGCGTGGTTCGCCGACGAAGCCACCCGCATCTACGGCGATCTGATTCCACAGCAGCAGCGTGGCAAACGCATGAGTGCGATCAAGGAACCGATCGGCATCGTCGCCGCGATCACGCCGTGGAATTTTCCGCTCGCGATGATCGCGCGCAAGATCGCGCCGGCGCTCGCGGCAGGCTGCACGGTCGTCGCGAAGCCCGCTGAAGACACGCCGCTCACCGCCATCGCGCTGGTGATGCTGGCGCACGAGGCGGGCGTGCCAGCCGGCGTGCTCAACCTCATCTCGGCCTCGCGCGCCGGCGCGGCGGAGACGGTCGGCGAATGGCTCGCCGACAGCCGCGTGCGCAAGATCACGTTCACCGGATCGACGCCGGTCGGCAAGCACCTCGCGCGTGAATCGGCTGGCACGCTGAAGAAGCTTTCTCTGGAACTCGGCGGCAATGCGCCCTTCATCGTATTCGACGACGCCGACCTCGATGCCGCGGCCAGTGGCCTGCTCGCCGCGAAGTTCCGCAATGGCGGGCAGACCTGCGTGTGTCCGAACCGCGTGTACGTGCAGCGCGGCGTCTACGAGCATTTCTCCGCGCTGCTGGGCGCGAAGGTGGCCGAGCTGCGGGTCGGCCCCGCGAGCGATCCCGCTTCGCAGATCGGCCCGATGATCAACGAGCGGGCCGTGGACAAGATCGCGCGTCATGTCGATGACGCGCTCGCGAATGGCGCGGTCGTGCTGACCGGCGGACGGCGGCTCACCGAACTGGGACCGCACTACTACGCGCCCACGGTGCTGGGCAACGCCACGGCGTCGATGGCGTTGTGCGGCGAGGAAACCTTCGGCCCGGTCGTGCCGCTGTTCCCGTTCGACAGCGAGCAGGAAGCGGTGCAGGCCGCCAACGACACGCCGTTCGGGCTCGCGTCGTATTTCTATAGCGAGAGCATGCGCCGTATCGAGCGCGTGTCGCGCGCGCTGGAAGCGGGTATCGTCGGCATCAACGAAGGCGCGCTCGCTTCGGAGGCGGCGCCGTTCGGCGGCGTGAAGGAATCCGGCTATGGTCGCGAAGGATCGAAGTACGGACTGGATGACTATCTGTCGATCAAGTATCTGTGTCAGGGAGGACTGGAGTAAACATGCAAGCCTATCCGATCGAAGTCGAATTCCCGGACATCTCGGCGCACGCCGACGGCAATACCGGCATCGCATACGTGCACACGTTCGACTGCGGCCAACCCGGGCCGCACGTGATGATCAACGCGCTCACGCACGGCAACGAAGTGTGCGGCGCGATCACTGTCGACGCGTTGTTGCGCGGCGGGCTGCGGCCGCGCCGCGGCAAGCTCACGCTGTCGTTCGCGAACGTCGCCGCCTACGCGAGCTTCGATCCGGCAACGCCCGACAAGGCCCGCTTCGTCGATCAGGACTTCAATCGCGTATGGACCGCCGCGAAACTCGACGACGTTGCAGCGCGCTCGTCCGAACTCGATCGTGCGCGCGCGATGCGGCCGGTGATCGACACGGTCGACCTGCTGCTCGATCTGCATTCGATGCATGAAAAAAGCGCGCCGCTGATCGTCGCGGGCCCGCTGCGCAAAGGCGCGGAACTGGCCGAGCGGCTCGGCGCGCCCGCCACCGTGATCCAGGACGAAGGCCACCCCGAAGGCCGCCGGATGCGCGACTACGAAGGCTTCGGCGACGACGCGAGCGCGAAGAACGCGCTGCTGATCGAATGCGGCCAGCATTGGGAAGCCAGCGCGGTGACGGTCGCGCGCGACAGCACCGCGCGTTTTCTGTTGCTCTCGGGCATCGTCGACGCGGCGGATCTGCCGTCCGGCTGGATCAGGCCGCTGCCCGACGAAATGCGCATCGTCCGCGTGACCGAACCGGTCGTTGCAAAGAGCATGGACTTCCGCTTCGCGGGACCCTACACCGGGCTCGAAACGTTCGAGCACGCCGGCACCGTGATCGCCTGGTCCGATGGCCAGCCGGTCGCGACGCCGTACGACGACTGCATGCTCGTGATGCCGTCGCTGCGCCAGTTGCGCGCCGGCGTCACCGTGGTCCGGCTAGGCCGGATCGAACGCCGTATCGACCTGCGCTCACGCCAACAGGAACAAACCACATGAAAGTCCAGCAGATCAGGCAAGCGGCGGAAGTCACCGCCCTCGAGGATTGGGGAACCGCCGGCCTGCCCGGCACCGAGCCGTCACGCGTAGCGGGACGCCAGTACGTGATTCCGGGTCATGACGCGGTCGACACCGGGCTGTTCGAGTGCTCGCCCGGCACCTACAGGCGCTCGGTCAAGCAGGCGGAGGTCATGCATTTCATCAAGGGCAGCGGCACCTTCACACCCGACGGAGAAGACACGATCCGCTTCGCCGCCGGCGACACGCTGTTCTTCGAAGCCAACACCGAAGGGCTTTGGAACATCGACGAAACGCTGCGCAAGATCTACGTGATCTTTTGACTGCGGCCACACGCACCCGGTAATCGCCGCTCACATCCATCATGGTGGCTCGAACATGCTAAGAATCGACGAAGTTTCGAATAGCGACGGATTCCCCGCTCGCTGTGACGTCGCGGTGATCGGCGGCGGCATTATCGGCGTCAGCACCGCTTACGAGCTTGCGCGGCGCGGCGTATCGGTCGTGCTGCTCGAGAAAGGCATCATTGGCGCCGAACAATCGGGACGCAACTGGGGTTGGGTGCGTCAGCAGAACCGCGATCTGCACGAGTTGCCGCTCGCGATGCAAAGCCTCGCGCGCTGGAGCGAGTTGAGCGACGAACTCGGCGAAGACATCGGCTTCAGGCGAGCCGGCATCCTGTACGGAAGCGAGCAGTCCGCGGACGTCGCGCAATGGGAAGCATGGCTCGGCAAGGCCCGTGCGCTCGGCTTCGATAGTCAGTTGCTGTCGGCTCGCGAACTGGCGGCGCGCGTTCCCAATGGTCAGGCGAAGTGGGCAGGCGGCGTGTGGTCGCATTCCGATGGACGCGCGGAGCCGTCGAAAGCGGCGCCCGCCATTGCAAGAGGCGCGCAACGGCTCGGCGCGCGCGTGCATCAGACCTGCGCGGTTCGCGGGCTCGATGTCAGCGCGGGCCGTGTCTCCGGTGTATGGACCGAGCGCGGCCTGATCGGCGCGAGCAGCGTCGTGCTGGCCGGCGGCGCGTGGAGTGCCCTCTTCTGCCGGCGTCATGGCATCGATCTGCCGGCGGTCAACGTGATCGGCACCGCGCTGCGCACGGCCGAAGCGCCGGCCGTGATAGACGGGTGCTTCTCCGGCCCGAACTTCGCGATGAGGCGGCGGCTCGACGGCGGCTATACGATCGCGGTCCCCGGCTACGGACGCATGGAAATCGCGCCGCAGAACCTGCGGCACGCGGTCAAGTTTCGCAAGATGTTCCGCAGCAAACTCAACAAGAAGCTCAAGTTCCGGATCGCGCAACCGTTCTTCGGCGGCTCCGAAGGGAGTGCCGACTGGCGTAACGACGACATCTCGCCGTTCGAGCTAACGCGGGTTCTGAATCCTGTGCCCGATGCCGAGTGGCCGACCCGTGCGCTGGAAAACGTCGCGACGGTATTTCCCGAGCTGTCGGGATTGCGTGTCGCGCATGCTTGGGCCGGCGCGATCGACACGACGCCCGATCTGGTGCCGGTGATGTCGCGTGTGGACAGCACGCCCGGCCTCGTGATCGCGTCCGGGTTCAGCGGTCATGGCTTCGGGTTGGGACCGGGAGCCGGCATGCTGGTTAGCCGCATCGTGACCAATGACGCAACCGGGATCGATATTCAGCCCTACCGGTTGACGCGCTTTAGCGATGGAACCCGGCTGGCGAGTCCCGAGATGATGTGACGACCCGCGCTGCGCGTCGGGTGAACGCAGACGCGAATGGTCTGCGAGGCTTACCTAAAGGGACGGCAATGGGCTTGAGAATTGGAGTGGATATCGGCGGATCGTTTACGGACTTCGCCGTGCTGGACGACGAGACGCGCACCACGCGCACGCTGAAAGTGTTCTCGCGGCCAGATTCGCCGGGCAGCGAAGTGATCGACGGCATGCAAGGCCTGAAAGCGCGCTTCGGCATCGATCCGCACGACGTCGTGTACTTCACGCACGGCACGACGGTCGGCGTGAACTCGGTCGTGCAACGCAAGGGCTTGCGCCTCGCGCTGATCACGACGCGCCATTTCGAGGACGTGCTGGATATCGCGCGCCTGAAGATCCCCGACATGTACAACCTGATGTCGCGGCGCCCCGAACCGCTCGTCACGCGCGATCGCGTATTTGGCGTCGATGGCCGCATGCGCCCCGACGGCACCGAGGAAGCGCCCATCGACGCAGCGAGCGTGCTCGCCGCGCTCGAAGCGCTGCAGGCGGCGCATTGCGAAGGCGTCGTGATTTCGCTGCTGCATTCTTATCGCAATCCCGCGCATGAGCAGCAGGTCAAAGCCATCATCGAGAAAGCGGCGCCCGGGTTTTTCGTATCGTGTTCGCACGAAGTGTGGCCGATCATCCGCGAATACGAACGCACGGTCACCGCGACGATCGGCGGCTACGTGCAGCCGCGCGTGTCGCAATACCTGACGCGCTTGCAGGCCGCACTTGCCGAAAGCGGCGTCGGCGCGGACCTGAAAGTGACGAAGTCGAATGGCGGCGTGATGAGCGCCGAGCACGGCAAGAGCAATTGCGTGCAGATGATCCTGTCGGGCACCGCCGCGGGCGTGATCGGCGCGTCGTATCTGGCCGGCATCTGCAAGATCAAGGACTGCATGAGCCTCGACATCGGCGGCACGACGGCCGACGTCGCGCTGATCGTCGATGGCAAACCGCAGTACGCGACCGGCGAGTACATCGGCGACTTCCAGATTCATATCCCGTCGGTGTCGGTTTCGTCGATCGGCGATGGCGGCGGCTCGATCGCATGGGTCGACGATTTCGGCGTATTGAAGGTCGGTCCGGAAAGCGCCGGCTCGAACCCGGGTCCGGTCTGCTATGGCCGCGGCGGCACACGCCCGACCATCACCGACGCGTTCGCGGTGATCGGCGTGCTGGGCCGTGCGTCGCTCGGCTATAACGCGGTGCAGGTCGACGTCGAAGCGAGCCGCCGCGCGATCGAACCGCTCGCGCAACGGCTCGGCATCGACGTGCATCGAACGGCGGCCGCGATCATCGACGTCGCGGTGTCCGGCATGTACGGCGGCGTGAGCCGTATCGTGTCGCGCTTCGGCATCGATCCGCGCGCATTCTCGCTGATGCCGTTCGGCGGCGCGGGCCCGATGCTCGGCGGCTTCCTTGCGCGCGCGCTGAACATGCGCCATCTGATCGTGCCGACCACGCCGGGCGTGCTTAGCGCGCTGGGCGGCCTGATCGCCGATACGAAGAACGACTTCGTGCGCACCACCTACTACCCGCTCGACGCCGCTTCGCTCGACAAACTCGCCGGCGACCTCGCGACGCTCGAAGCGCAGGCGCGCGAGTGGATCATCAACGAAACCGGCTCCGATGCAGGCGCGGAAATGCTCGTCTCGGCCGAGATGCGCTACCGCGGCCAGTCGTTCGAAGTCGACACACCGCTCGATCCGCAAGCCATTCGCAACGGCGACATCGCGACGATCGGCTCCGCGTTCCACCGCGAGCATCATCGGCTGTATGGCCACAGCGACGCGAGTTCGCCCGTGCAGGTCGTGGCGCTGCGCCTCGTGATCAGCCTGCCGACACCGAAGCCCGAGATGCCGAAGATCGCGCTCGGCGAAGGCGCGCCGCGCGTCGAGGCGCTGATCGACGTGTATCTGGACGGCGCATGGCGCAAGGTGCCGCTGTACCACCGTTCGGTGCTGCTCGCCGGTCATCGCTTTCACGGCCCCGCGATCATCGCGCAGGACGACACGACGACCTGCGTGCTGCCGGGCTTCGAAGCCGTCGTCGACGAATACGGCAACCTGCTGCTGTCGGCTCAGTGAAGCGCCAGTGATATCCGAAGGACTAGACCATGACATTCAATCGATCCGTTCTACAGATCTTCGCCAATTACTGCGTCGCGGCCGCGGAAAGCATGGCCCACACACTGATGCGCACCGCGCACTCGGCTTTCGTCAAGGAAACCGAAGATTTCTCCTGCACGATCATGACGCCCGCGGGGCTCACGTTCGCGTCGCCTAAAACGCTCGGCGCGACCTGGTATCCGGGCCTCGACTTCGGCTCGGTGATCGAGGCGATCGATCACTACGAGCCGGGCGACATCGGCATGACCAACGACGCGTACAGCGGTTACGTCGCCACGCACACCCCCGACGTGATGATGTGGAAGCCGGTGTTCTACAACGGCGAGATCGTCTGCTACGTCGGCGGGCACATCCACAACACCGACATGGGTGGCGCGGTGCCCGCGTCGCTGTCGCGCACGCTGACCGAGATCTATCAGGAAGGCATTCGCTGGGCGCCGACCAGGATCGTGCGCGCGGGCGTGCTCGACGAGACGCTGCTCGACCATATGGCGATCAACGTCCGCGCCGCCGAGCAGAATCGCGGCGACCTGAAGGCGCAAATCGCGATGCTGATGACCGGCGAGCGGCGTGTGCTCGAAATCATCGAACGCTTCGGCATCGACGATTTCAAGGCCGGCATGCACGCGATGATCGACTACTCGGAAGAGCAGGCGCGGGCGATCGTCGCCGGCATGCCGGATGGCGAATACTTCTTCGCCGAGTACGCCGACGAGGATGCGGTCAACGGCAAACCGCTGCGCGTCGCGCTGAATCTGAAAGTGCAAGGCGAATCGCTGGTGCTCGATTTCACCGGCAGCGACCCGCAGCTCAATTCGTCGCTGAACATGCCGACCGGTGGCAAGGAGCGGCACGTGCTCGCGCTCGTCGGGCTCAATTACGTGCTGTATTCGCTGCACCCGGATCTGCTGCTCAATGCGGGCATGCTGAAGGTCGCGCGCTGTGTGCTGCCGGAAGGCACGATCATGAACTGCCTGCCGCCCGCCGCGGTCGGCATGCGCAGTCTGACCTGCAAGGTCGCGCAGAACGTGACGTTCGGCGCGTTCTCGATGGTCTGTCCGGACCGGCTGCCCGCGTGCCCGGCCGGCGGCATGTCGATTCTGAACGTGCGCACCGTCGATAGCGACGGACGCACCGTGATCGCGGCAATCGGTCCGGTCGGCGGCGGCGCGGGCGGCATGATCAACGGCGATGGCTCGGACGCGTCAGGCGCCAACGTCGCGTTCCTGCGCAACACGCCGGTCGAGATCAACGAAGCCGAGGTGCCGATCCGCATCCTGAAGTACGGCATGGTGCCGGGCAGCGCGGGCGCGGGACGCTATCGCGGCGGACTCGGCACCGTGATGGAGTTCCGCGTGTTCTCGCCGGGCACGCTGGTGACCGCGCGCAATCGCGACCGCTCACGCTTCGCGTCGTGGGGCGTGCTCGGCGGCAAGGCGGGATCGACGTCGCGCTTCACGCGCAACCCGGGCACCGTGCAGGAAGAGAACCTTGGCGTGACCGATCTGGTCGTGTGCGACCCAGGCGACGTGATCCGCCTCGAAGGCTGCGGCGGCGGCGGTTATGGCAACCCGTACGAGCGCGATCCGCGGATGGTCGCGACCGACGTGACGCGCGGCTATCTGAGCGAAGCGGATGCGCTGGCGCTGTACGGCGTCGTACTGCGCGCGGGCGAAGCAGATGTGGAAGCGACCGCTGCGCGGCGCACCGAACTCCAGGCGAATGCGCCGCGCACGCCGGCCGCGCACTTCGATTACGGCGCGGCGCGCACCGCCTATGAAGCGCGCTGGACGCGCGAGCGCTACGCGGTGTTGACGGAAATCCTGGCCGGTGTGCCGGTCGTGTGGCGGCACTTCCTGAAGCACAAGATCTTCGACGCGTTCGATGCATGGGAAGCCGACGGCCGTCTTGATCCAGGCGGGCAGTCGATCAGCGACATCTTCCGCGAGGTCGCGGGCAAATATCCGCAATTGCTCGAAGCGCAGCGAGCCGCATAGCAGGGACGGTCGCTCACACGCAAAGCGGCCGTTCAGATGGGCTGCGCCGGGCACTTTGTTAACGCAATGCCTGCCGGATTCCCAGCGCAATCATGAGCCCTCCACAGGTGAGGTCGATCCATGCCTTCGCGCGACGATACGCCGTCGCGATCACCGTGTGCGATAGAACGAGCGCGACCGCTCCGTACCAGCACGTCGCTGATGCACCGACAGTAGCAAGCATCGCGAAGAACGTCGGCATGGAAACGTGGGTGGGCACCGCTGAGGAAAAGACCGCCGCATAAAAGGCGATGGACTTCGGGTTCGCGATATTTGTCGCGATACCTTGCAGGAAGGCGGCACGAAACAGAGGCGCCTTCGTTGGGTGACGTGCTCCCGAGGGGGTTGCCCGTGCCGACACAAAGAGCCGCAGCCCGAACCAGATCAGATAGGCCGCGCCAGCAAGCCTAACGCCGACAGCGAGCCACGGGAAAATAGCGAACACCATTCCGATACCAAGGATGGCACAAGTCGCCCAGAACAGATTCACCGTCACGATCCCGGCGACAAGCGCGAGCGCATCGGAGCGTCTGCCGGCGACCGCCTTGTGAGTGACTGCGACGAAGTTCGGCCCGGGTATGACGACAGCCGCCGCATACACGGAAAAGACGATCGCGATAGCAGACCAATCAACCATTGGTAGCCTCAGTGAAATGTGGTTGTATAAAACGTAGAGTTGCTTCGTCGGCTTGTATTCTGGAGCAATTCACGAATGGCCGCTGTGGGCCGAAAGCGGGCTCGTCGCACATCGACACACTGCCGCAGTACTGGATTGCGTATCCCGGCCTCGGGCATTGACAGGCAAGCGCCGAGGTTGGCAGTGCTCGATCACTGCGTTCGATGCGGCACATCGCCGGGGAACGGATACGGTGCGTGAGGACCCGGCCATTCTGGCGCGGGCGGCCCGCTCAACGCATTGCAACCACTTAAGCCAAAGAGAACCATGCCAGCAAGCAAACCGGTCACAATGCGGCACAGCATCGCTCGAGTGTCCATGTTGCACCTCCACGCACGTCACTGTAGTGCAGTTGAATCTTCAATTACCGCACAGGTTGCGCTGCGATGGCGTGCGCATCGTCATGCGCACGCGGGCGAAAGTGCGGCAACCCGCTCCGGCCGCTGCCCGCTCGGCTCGCCGGAAGACGCGAGCGGCTCGCTCAACCGGAACACCGCGACCGCGCCGTCGAGCGCGGCCGCCTGCTCCTCGAGCGATGCCGCAGCAGCCGCAGCCTGTTCGACGAGCGCGGCATTCTCCTGAGTCGCCTTGTCCATGTGCGTGACCGCGCGGCTGATCTGCTCGATGCCCCGTGACTGTTCTTCCGAAGCCACGCTGATTTCGCTCACGATACGGGTCACGTTGCGCGCAGCACCAACGATCTCCGACATGGTCGCGCCGGCGCGTATCGCCAGTTCGGACCCATTCTCGACCTTCGCCACCGAACTGACGATCAGTTCTCTGATCTCTTTCGCGGCGGCCGCCGAACGCTGCGCCAACGCACGCACTTCACCCGCCACCACGGCGAATCCTCGTCCTTCGTCGCCGGCTCGCGCGGCTTCCACGGCGGCATTTAGTGCAAGTATGTTGGTCTGAAAGGCGATACCTTCGATCGCGCCGATAATGTCGACGATCCGGTTCGAGCCCGACGACATGTCGGCGATCAGGTCGATCACCTGATTGACCACTTCGCCGCCACGTGCCGCGGTTCGCGACGCGTTTTCAGCGAGCGTATTGGCCTCGCGCGCGTTGTCGGCGTTCTGACTGACCGTCGCCGTCAATTCCTCCATGCTCGCGGCCGTCTCCTCCAGCGTCGCCGCCTGCTGTTCGGTGCGCGCCGACAGATCGGCATTGCCGCCCGCGATCTCTCGCACACCCTGCGCGATTGCCGCCGTGCCGAAACGAACCTGACTGACCGCGGCAACGAGACTCTGCTGCATGCGGGCCAGCGCGGCCATCAGGCGCGCCATTTCGTTGGCGTGCACGCCGCCGATCTGTCCCGTGAGGTCGCCGGCCGCGATTCGTTCGAAGTGCTCGATTACCGCGTCGATAGGTCGAAGAATCGCTGCTTTCACCATGAAGCGCGTGCAGAGGCCAAGCACCAGCGCGACCAGCCCGATTGCGGCAAACACCCAGCACAGTAGACGAAAGTGCTGCTGGGACGAGGTAAAGCGTGCTTCCTCGTGCCTCATCTGGAAGTTTTCGAGCGCAGATTCGGCATGCTTATAGTCGCTGAACACCGCATCGGGCGCCTGCCGTTCCGTGCTCCGGAAGGTGATGAAATCGTTCTGGTCGAGCGCCGTGACTTCAGGTAGAAGCACCTGTTTCAGCAACTGCTCGCGCTTTGCGCGCAGCGTGTCGGTCAGCGCCTTCTCGTCGTCGTCCGACGCAGGCTGCGCGAAATAGGCCGCCAGTTCGCGATCGCTGTCCGCAAGCCCGGCATGGACGCGAGCGAGCACCGCATCAGTGGGCTTTCCCTGTGCCACGAGCGTTTCGTAGGCGCCGAGATCGACGCGCACGTTCAGAAGCGCCTCGCCGCTCGCGGCGAGGTGGCGCATCGCAACGGTCTGTTCGGTGTACATCTTCTCGAGCGCCTCGTTCGTGGTCTTCAAACCGGCGACGGATATCGCGATCACGAACATCAACGCGGCTGTGTAGCCGGCGATGGTCACGGTGAGCGCGGTTCTGATAGACGTATTGCTGAACATGCCTCTCCCTCGCCTGCTGAAACGAAAAAACGGCCGCGGAAAAGTCCGCGACCGCACGCTGGAGAACATCGTTGAAACGGATGCCCTGCGAGGCTGTGTTCCCGATCAGAATCGGGTACGCACACCCGTGGTCAGTTCGAGCTGGTTGGTCGCGCCGAACGTGCTGCCGACCGTATAGCCGCCATGCAGCCTCATATAGTCGCCGGCCAGATAGACTTCAGTGCGCTTGGACAGGTGATAAAACGCGGACCAATACAGCGTTTCCTTCCAACCATTGTGCAAGCCCGAGGTTGGGTCGAATGCGCCGATGTTCGCATTCGGAATATCACCGTCGGTGTTATACGCGGCATTCTTCACGCGCATCTGCTGATAGCCGAGCTGGTAATCGAGCGGACCCTTCGGCGACAGCTTGAGCGACACGGTCCACGCGTTATCCTGACGCTGACCCAGCGCGCCCTGATTGCCGAGATAACGGAAGTAGCCGGCGTTGGCACGCAGAATTCCAAACACATAGTTGCCGCCGACCGAGAACGACTGGTTCGTGTTGCCTTCGCGGTTCACGTGGCTATAGAAGCCCGACGCGCTGAACGGGCCGCCGTTATAGCCCAGTGCAACCTGGTAATTCGCATTGGTGCCGAAACTCGTCTGGTTGCCGAACGCGTAACCTGCACTCGCAAAGATGCCATTGTCGAACAGCTTTTTCCACGCGACGCCGTTTTCATAACGCGTGCCGGTCGCGCTGGCCGCGTAGAAAATCATCTGTTTGAAGTTGTTGGCGTTCGTCCAGCCGCCCTCTTCCGTCGTCAGCCGCGCATTGCCATACGGATCGCCATAGATCGCCGAAGCATCGCGCGCAATGGTGTTCTGAAAGCCTGCCGTAATTTTGCCGAACGTGTCGTTCTCGATACCGACCCACGCATCGCGGTCAAAGATCTGACCCGGATCTTCCATCTGGCCATTGGCGACAACGAATTCGCTCTCCAGTCGGAAGATGATCTTCGAACCGCCGCCAATGTCTTCGGCGCCCCTCATGCCCCAGCGGCTGCCGCTAAACCACGGCTCTCCCCCAATGCCCATGCCGATGACGTGATTCCCGTTGGCATCCGCGTGGGACTGGTAAGTCGGCACGCTCAGATCCATCAGCCCATAAAGCTGCACGCTCGACTGCGCGTGCGCGCCGCTTGCCCCGAGTGCGCTGACCGCGACGGCCAGCGAAAGATATTTCGCCTTCAAGATGTCTCCTCAGACTACTGCGTTGAAATTGTGTTTTCCCTGCACACGGCTGCGTGCGTCTCAAGGTCCCTGCAACCGGTTCGGTATGCGAATGCTGGCCATGCTAGTCATCCCAATCCTTCACGTTCCTTTCCCGTGTCATTTATGCAACACAGTGGCTCTACTGATGTACACAACGACGCTTGCACCGATTATTCGGATTCCTCTTGTGATACGGCGAGGACGCCCTCGACCTCTTTCGAGCTCACTAACTCGTTCGTATACGTTCTTGCCCCAACTCCAGGTGAGCTTCGTGACACTGCCCACCATGATCGTGATCTGCCGCTCTCCGCGGCTGCCGCGTGCTGCGAGGCAAGGCTGAACAACAGGCTGGAAGCCACCGCAATGACGAGACAGACTTAACTTCGATTGCGTCGGTGGCGGGATTGTCGGAGCGCCAACCCTTCTCCCGGCTTTCACGGTCAGGACCTGCATTTAGGGGATTTCCATGAAATGGCCTGCGAATTTGCTCATGGAAAACCCCCATCGGAACGTGCAGTGGCTGAAAGCGTTCAGAAGGTTCCGCGCTCCTAGAATTGCATCTTCGATTGCGGGGACTCCATCGTGATTTCAACGCCGGAACGCGATGCTGGATGAGCCCACGCAATCACAATGCTTACACCTGCTACCTGACGACGCGCATGCCGCGATAGCCGCAACATGACTAACGATGGCATCGAACACCACCTGATCCGCGGCGTGACGTCGCAGCGCAAGCTCTTCCGGCCAGGCGACTGGGCCGAGCGCCTCGCGGGAGTCGTTGCATTGTTCGTAGGCGAACGCTGCGCAGGCAACCCTATAGCCAGCGCACGGCTCGCGATGCCGGTCATGGAGCAGGACATCAAATGCCTACGTATCTCGAACGAATTGCGACGTATCTGTCCGGACGGATTTGATTTTGTGATGCGCTTCGCCAGCGACAACGACCTGATGGTCGATATCTGCCGCGCGCTGGACGATAAGCCCGGGCGAGATCCGCAACCTGAGCGGCAGACAAGGCTGATGGAGACACTCGCTGGAGTACGTTTCACCTACGCATGCGCAGCATGCGGATACCGCGGGAGCGTAGTTCGTCCGGACGCGTCGCATGCGAGGAAGCTGGCCATTTTGCGCGCGGTGCGACGGACAGGTGTGGCTCAGCGTTGATGACGCGACCGCCCGGGAGCAAGCTTCGGCAGTCTTCTCACCGCGAAGACATCATCAGACCCAAGACGCGGACGATGCAGAAGCTCTGCATTGCAAATAATTCCGAGTTGATCCGTTGTTCGATCCGGTATGGCGTATTGCCTGGGTAAGCGCGCGTGCGCCTTTCAGCCTGGGGCTTTTTGTCATTCCGGTTCCGCTCACTCATCGGATACCACTTCGACCGTATCGAAACGCGACGCCGGCATACATTCCCGGCATCAAATCAAGGAGTCGTATTTTGTCCATCACCTCACCTACGCCGAAGCACTCACCGGCGGCGGCCGCGCAGCGGCCCGACAACGTCACGCGATTCTGGCCCGAAGGCTGGTGGAAGCTGATGGAATACAGAATCGGCATCATCCCGCTGCCGGTCTATTTCATTCTGCTCGCGCTAATTACCGGGTTCGCGGTGACGGGCAAGATCCCGGGTGAGATTTCAATGGCGATCGCCGTGCTGGCGTTCTTCGGCTTCACCTGCGCGGAACTTGGCAAGCGCCTGCCGCTTCTGCGCAATATCGGCGCGGCCGCGATCTGCGCGACGTTCGTGCCTTCCGCACTGACTTACTATCACCTGTTGCCCAAGCCAATTCTCGGCCTCACGACCGAGTTCACGAAGCAGAGCAATTTCCTTTATCTGTTCATCGCGTCGATCATCGTCGGCAGTATTCTCAGCATGGACCGGCGCGTGCTGATCAAGGGCTTTCTCAAGATCTTCGTGCCGCTCGCACTGGGTTCGCTGGCCGCATGCATCGTCGGTATCGCGGTCGGCTCGGCATTCGGACTGGGCGTGCGTCATACGCTGCTGTATATCGTCGTGCCGATCATGGCGGGGGGTGTCGGTGAAGGCGCCATTCCGCTGTCGGTGGGCTATTCCGAAATCATGCATCTGCCGCAGGGCGAGCTGTTTGCACAAGTGTTGCCGCCGGTGATGCTCGGCAGCCTCACCGCCATCGTGCTCGCCGGCGCACTCGACATGCTCGGCAAGCGCTTTCCCCATCTCACCGGCGAGGGGCGCCTGCAACCTGGAGAGACAGACGAAATGGACCCGGAAGAGGAGGAGATTCGCGGTCATATCGACGTGACGCATATCGCGGCGGCCGGCATCACGGCGATCACGCTGTACCTGCTTGGCTTGATGTGCCGCAACCTGTTCGGTCTGCCCGCACCGGTTGCCATGCTGTTCCTCGCGGTGCTGGTCAAGCTGGCGCGTGCGGTCTCGCCGCAGTTGCAGGAAGGCGCATTCGTCGTCTACAAGTTCTTTTCGACCGCGGTGACATATCCGCTGCTGTTCGCGATCGGCGTCGCCATGACCCCATGGGACAAGTTGATCGCCGCGTTCACGTTGGCCAATCTCGTGACGATCGTCGCGACCGTGGCGACACTGATGGGCACCGGCTTTCTGGTTGCGCGCCGGCTCAAGCTCTACCCGATCGACACGGCGATCGTGAATGCATGCCATAGCGGCCAGGGCGGCACAGGCGACGTCGCGATCCTGACCGCGGCGAACCGGATGCAACTGATGCCCTTCGCGCAGATCGCCACGCGAATCGGCGGCGCTATCGTCGTCACGCTGACGCTGATCGTGCTCGCACATATCGGATGACGCGTTACTGGCCATGGCCCCGCGATGGTCGCGCAACGCGCATCGCGCGGGGTCCGGGGTCACACCGACCGCGCGCCGGGCGGCTCGGCTAGCGGCGCACATCCCTGCGGAGATACGCAGCGACCGCGCCCGTCACCGCGAAGCCGGGCAATTCCTGCGGCGACGCCAGATGCACGGCGACGATCTCGCGATGATCCAGCCGCAGTTCGGGTAAGTGATCGATGCGCATTTCGAAGAAATGCACCCGGTCCCTTCGCCCATCCCACTCGCCGGCTGCGCTGCCTGCCGGGAGTAACGGGTGAAACGCGAGCCCGATCTCCTCGGCCATCTCGCGCAGCGCCGCGGCAGCAGGTGTTTCACCGGCCCGGACGCTGCCGCCCGGGAACCCCCATTCGGCACGGTACGATGACTTCAGCAGCAACAGCGACTGGCCGACGTAGATAGCGACTAGCGCGCCCTCATGGCGAGGCCGGCGCAAGTGCCACCACGCGCGGGCGAGCGGAAATCCGAGGCGAAACGCGATGCGCCAGACAGAGTCGATCAGCGCAGTCAGCCGCGTGCGCTCAGAATTCGGCATCGGGTCTGTCCTTTCCTGTCATTGTCGAAAGATCTTCCGTTGCGCGTCACCTGTCCGGAGCTACCGGATTGTACGTGCCGGCTCGCACCGGACGCTTTCGACTTAGAATCGCTCCGTGCGTCGGTCCTGCCGCCAGTTTCGATTTCAGTTGGCTCGGAAATCCGGTTGCACGACCCTGAGGCCAGGCGCGCGCGTTTTGCCGGGGCCGCCCTGGCTGAAGCGATCATCTGCGGTAACGCATTGGACGGAGATATGACGATGTCGGCGATGACAAAGATTCGAGGATTCGTTGTAGCGCTAGCGCTGCTTGGCTCGGCAGCGCAAGCGCAGACCACCGACTTCTGGGGAACGCGTCTTCCCGATCAGCCGACGCAGTTCATTTTCGGCTACGGATCGCTCATCAACACGCCATCGCGTGCCGCCACGGCCGGCAAGCCGGTTGCGGCGATTCCGGTGCGCGTCTCGGCGGCGTTCGGCTATGTGCGCAGCTGGAGCGACCGCGCATCCTCCGGGTTCACGGCGCTCGGCCTGCGGCGTCCGTTCGAGGGCGAGACGCCGATGACGATCAATGGAGTGATCTATCCCGTTGCCGGCAACGACATGTCCGCGTTCGACGAGCGCGAGAAGGGATACGTGCGCGTCGAGGTGCCGCGGGCGCTTATCGAGGCGGTGTCGTGGCAGCCGCTGCCGACGCAGGGAACTGTCTGGGTCTATGTGCCGAAGGCCCAGGGCAAAGCGCCGGGAGAAGGGCTTCCGCTGCCTGACGCGAAATTCCCGCTCGTCGAGTCGTATATCGACGTTGTTATCGAGGGCGCGCTAGAGTACGGGCCGGAATTCGCGCGCGAGGTCATCGAGACGACCCGAGACTGGAGTCCCTACTGGCTCGACGACCGCACGCTCGCACGCCGGCCATGGGTGTTCAACAAACAATATGCGCAGGTCGATGCCCTGCTCGCGAGCTCGGCGCCTTGCTTCGCGCAGCGGGCGTTCTCCGAGGACTATGCCGCCGCGATCGCCAAACGCAAAAGTCCCGTGTGCATTCTGGTGAATCACGGTCGCTAGACCGGGTACCGCCCTCCGGGCATCAATGCGACCAAATTGCTCAAACACAAAGCGTTGCCGTTCGCAGCGTTCGTCGTCTGCCTTGGCTATCAGGTCCCGGCTCAAGCCGACGCCACCTGGCCCGCGACCATCAACATCGGCATCCAGAAAGGCGATCCGCTCGTCGCGTTGCGTGCATCCGGCGAATTCGAAAAAGCTTTTGCGCAACACGGTGTCGCGGTCAAGTGGATGGAGTTCGTATGTTCTCGAGCTGCCATGTCGATACCCGCGTTCCGCACGATGTGTCCCGAATCCCGGGCGAGACTCTCTACTTTCAGGCATCGAAAGCGCGGCTGATGGACGCCGCGGCACGCATCTTGCGCATCGTTTCCGCAATGTGACCGCGAACTTGTCATGAATGAATCGTTCTTCGAGCCGGGACGCAACTGCGCGAGCGTGCGTCATGCGAATCGCTTCACCCTGCTGATCGACGGAGCCGATTATTTTCGCGTGCTGCGCGAGGCGATCACGCGTGCAGAGCGCACGGTGTTCATCCTCGGCTGGGATATCGACAGCCGCATGAAGCTGACGCCCGAAGGTTCGAACGATGGCTTTCCTGAAGCGCTCGGCGATTTTCTGCACGCAGTCGCCGCGCAAAAGCGCCTGCTGCGCGTCTACATTCTCGCGTGGGACTTCGCGATGCTCTACGCGTTCGAACGCGAATGGCTACCGGTGTTCAGGATGGGTTGGCGCACGCACCGGCGCATCGCGTTTCAGATGGACGGCAAGCATCCGTTGGGCGGCTCGCACCACCAGAAAATCGTCGTAATTGATGATTGTCTCGCGTTCGTCGGCGGTCTCGATCTCACGCGGTCGCGCTGGGACACGCAACAGCATCAGGCCGATAATCCTCTGCGCCGTGATGCAAACGGCGCGCCGTATCAGCCGTCTCACGATGTCCATTCGATGTTCGATGGCGAGGCCGCACGCGAAATCGGCATGCTCGCGCGCGAGCGGTGGGCACGCGCGTGCAAGAGAAAGCACGCAATCCACGCGCAACCCGTGCCGCCGACGCAGGACCCGTGGCCGCCGTCGCGCAGCGTCGATTTGGAAAATGTCGACATTGCCATCTCGCTCACGGAGCCCGCATACCTGGGCCGCGAAAGTAAGCAGCAAATCCGCACCCAGTATCTCGATGCCATCGCGCGTGCGCGCCGCAGCATTTATATCGAGAACCAGTACTTCACGTCGGCATCGATTGGCGCGGCGCTGAGCGAATCGCTCGCGCGGGAGGATGGTCCGGAGCTGACGATCGTCGTGCCTCGCAATCAGACCGGCTGGCTGCAGAAAGTGACGATGGGCGTGCTGCGTGCGCGCCTGCACGGCATTCTCAAGGATGCGGACCAGTACGGCCGTTATCGCCTGCTGAGTCCCGACGTGCCCGGCCTGGGCGAATCCATCGTCAACGTGCACAGCAAGCTGATGATCGTCGACGACGAATTGCTGATCGTCGGTTCCGCGAACCTGAACAATCGCTCGATGGTGCTCGACAGCGAGTGCAATGTGTCGATCGATGCGGGTGCCGATGCACGCATCCGCCGTGCGATCGCGAAGATGCGCGATACCTTGCTCGCCGAGCATCTCGGCTGCGAAGTCGCGGACTTCGTGCGCGAGCGCGATGCGCGCGGCAGCGTGACAGCGGCGATTCATGCGTTGCAGCGCGATCGCGCGAAGCATCGAACGCTCGCCGATCTCGATCCGCAGGTCTCAGCCGAGCTCGATCGACTGATTCCGCCCGATGCGCTCATCGATCCCGAAACACCCATCGCCGCGAACGAGCTCATCGATCAGCTCGTGCCCGCCGAGAAAGCGCGGCCGCTGATTGGACGATATGCGTTGCTCGGCGTGCTCGCGTTGCTGGTCGTCGGGCTCGCGGCGGCGTGGCACTGGTCGCCGCTCGCCAGCTACCTCAACCTGAAATCGTTCGCGAATGCGACGCGGCAGATCGAGGCGCTGCCGCTTGCGCCGCTGTGGATCGTGCTCGCCTATGTCGCCGCGGCCGTCGTCGCCGCCCCCGTGACCTTGCTGATCGCGACGATGGGAGTCGTGTTCGGCGCGGCGTGGGGCGGCCTGTATGCGTTCATCGGCACCACCGTGGCCGCCGCGACGTCGTTCTGGATAGGCCACCGGCTCGGGCGCGATGCGGTCCGCAAACTCGCGGGCGCACGCGTGAACCGGCTGTCGGAGCGTGTGGCTAAGCGCGGAATCGTCGCGGTCGTCGTGTTGCGGCTCCTGCCGGTCGCACCGTTCGCCATCGTCAATCTCGTTGCGGGTGCATCACACGTGCGCATGCGCGACTTCATCATCGGCACGATGCTCGGCATGGGTCCGGGCATCTTCCTGACGGTTGCATTCGCGCATCAGTTGGTCGCTTCGTTGCGGCGCCCGACGGCCGGCTCGTTCGCCGTGCTGATCGGCATTGGCGCGGTGCTGATCGGATTGTCGGTGCTGTTGCAGCGTTTTCTCGGCAGATCGCGCGGGAGCGATGCGCACGAAGGCGCCCCGAGCGATGCTGACAAGCCGCGCGCGAGCGATGAAGCCGAACGCGCGCAGCGTTTGCGCGACCACAGCGGGATGCCTCGCGATACATCGGGCAAAACGTCATCACGATGTCAGGACGAGGCCAGCCCATGACACTGATGCACGACCCTGGCATCGAACGGCCGCGCATGACGCTTGCGCGCGAACGCGAACTGCGCATCGGGACTTACAACCTGCATGGCGCGGTGGGGATCGACGGCAAGTTCGCGCCGGAACGCATTGGCGATGTGCTCGCTGAAATCGATGCGGATATTCTCGCGCTGCAGGAAGTGCCATTGGGCGGTGCGAGTTCGCCCGACGTGCTTGCAGTTCTGCAACGCATGACGGGCCTGGACGCCGTCCCCGGAGCAACCTTCGACACGCCCGCGCGACGCTATGGCAACGCCGTGCTGACGCGCTATCCGGTGCGCGCGGTGCGTACGCTAGACCTGTCTTTCAGAAGCCGCGAGCCGCGCGGCGCGCTGGACGCCGATATCGATTGCAACGGCGAACTGTGGCGCGTGGTAGCGACGCATCTCGGCCTTGCCTCCAGCGAACGGCGCGCGCAAGTGGAGCAGGTGTTGCAGAGCTTCGACACGCCCGCGCTGCCCGTCATCCTGCTCGGCGATCTGAATGAGTGGTTCGTCTACGGCCGTACGCTCAGGCGGCTCGTCACACACTTCCATCGCGCGACCGCGCTGCGTACGTTTCCTACGCGCTTTCCGCTGTTCGCGCTGGACCGCATCTGGGTGCATCCGGGCGAACGGCTGTTGCGTGTCGTCGTGCATCGCACGGCGCTTTCGCGAATCGCGTCGGATCACTATCCGTTGATCGCGCATATCAGCGCGTCGGTTAATGAATGATCCGCGCGCGGCTTCCGGCTATTTGTGCAATTCGCTGCGCAACGTCGCGACGTCGTTGGCGGTGACGGGCTGCGCATTGTTGCCCCAGGCGCCGCGGATGTACGTCAACACCTGGGCGATCCCGACGTCGGCGAGGGTCGTCGCGAACGCCGGCATCGACTGACGTGGCGGGCCGCTTTCGGTCGTCGGACTGTTGCCGCCTTCGATCAGCAGCCGGATCAGCGAGGTCGTATTTTCCGCGATTACAGACGGGTTGCCGGCGAGCGCGGGAAACGCGTTCGGCACGCCGCGTCCGTCCGCGTGATGGCAACTCGCGCAGAACGACTGGTAGACGTTGAAGCCGACGCTCAGCGCGTCGGCCACGCGGCTGCCGTTCACACTCGAACGCGCGGGATCGGCGCCGCCCGCATAGGTGCCCGACGGCTGCTGGGCGGGCAGCGACTGCAGATAATGCGCGATCGCATGCAGGTCCTCGTCGGTCAGGTATTGCGAGCTGTCCTCGACCTGTTCGACCATGCTGCCGTACGCGACGACGCCCGCGCCGTGGCCGGTCTTCGAGGAGCCATGAGTCTGATGGTCCAGCGATATCGACGGTCCTGCGACGGAGAATCAGTTGAGCCGGGTTTCTCACGGCAGTGAGCTAGTCAGGGCACCAGCTTCACCTTGATCCAGCCAGGCTCCCGCCGGTCGAACTCGCGGTACGCCGCGATTGCATCGACTAGCGGCTCGCGCTGGGTCAACACCGCGAGCGGATCGAACGTGCCGTTGCGTACGAGTTCGATCAACCGCGGCGTCACCGCGCGATGGTTGCAGTTGCCCATCCGTAGCACCAGGTTGTGGTTCATCGCCTCGCCGATCGGAAACACCCGATCGGTCGGCGGATATACACCGATGATCGCCACCGTGCCCGCCTTGGCGACGGCGCGCACCGCCCACTGCAATACTTGCGACGGGCCACTCCCGGGCTGCCAGTTGTCCCCGTCGGGCCTGGTCTGCGGCGCGATCTCCCTGACCTCCTGATCGAACAGCTTCTGCTGGTCCTTCGCTTTCTGTGCGGCGGGTCCGTGCTCCGCGCGCACCGCATCGACGCCGACCGCATCGATCACGCGATCCACGCCGATGCCGCCGGTCAGTTGCAGGATCATGTCGACCGGGTCTTCGTCGTCGAAGTTGATCACTTCGGCCCCTTGTGCGCACGCCATGTCGAGCCGGGAAGCAACGCGATCGACCACCAACACCCGGCCCGCGCCCATCAGCTTCGCGCTTGCGATCGCGAATTGACCGACGGGTCCCGCGCCGAACACCGCGACCGTATCGCCGGTACGAATGCCCGCCAGTTGTGCGCCGAAATAGCCGGTCGGAAAAATATCCGACAGCATGATTGCGCGGTCGTCGTCGATCTCGTCGGGCAACCGGATCAGGCTCGCGTTGGCGAGCGGCGCGCGCGCGAACTGTGCCTGCAAACCCTGAAACGGCCCGGTCGATTTGGGACCGCCGAAAAATGCGGTGCCGGCCGCCGGCCCGTGCGGATTCGCGGTATCGCATTGGGCGGTATAACCGGCGCGGCAATACGAGCAGAAGCCGCACGAGATTGTTGACGGGATCAGCACGCGATCGCCCTGGCGCAGATTGCGCACCGAGCGCCCCACTTCCTCGACGATGCCGAGCCCCTCGTGCCCGAGGATCGTACCGGGCTCCATCTCGCCGAGCGTGCCGCGCACCATATGCAGGTCCGTGCCGCAAATCGCGCTCGACGTGAGTCGTACGAGCGCGTCGCTCGGCTGCTGCAGTTGCGGGTCCGGCACGTTGTCGAGCCGGATATCCCCGATCCCGTGAAATACCACTGCCTTCATCATTCACCTCCGATGCTCGATGGCGTTAGCGTCCGTCAGATCCTGTCCGACCGCGCGACTGCCCGGTGTTCTCGTGGTTCCGCTTGCAGCGACGAGTTCCGCTTCGTCGGAAGGGGAATCCGTTGTGCGGTCATTCATGGCGGCTCCGCGATCGACCAGGTTCTCCCGTCGAGCAAACCCCATACCGAGCCACTGGTCGCGCGGCTCGTTCCGATCTGCCGCACGGTCCGTGGATTGCGCAACTCACGTCAGGAGGTACGAGCACGGCGCGATCCCGCCCGCGTCGCCCCGTCGAGGTACGGTGGTTGCTACGTCGCTGGCTGACTAGCTGCCCCCCCCAGGCCAACCGGCGAACCCGATCTTCATGACTGACACCGACACCACGCGCGACACGTCTGCCCGTCTGAACGCGATGCGCAGGACGCTGCGCGAGGTGTTCGGTATCAGCCGGCTGCGCCCGGGCCAACGGGACATCGTCCGCAGCGTGCTCGAACAGCGCGACACGCTCGCCGTGATGCCGACGGGGGCCGGCAAATCGCTGTGCTACCAGTTGCCGGCGTTGCACCTCGACGGTTGGACGCTCGTCGTGTCGCCGCTGATCGCGTTGATGAAAGACCAGTTCGACAAGCTGTGCGAGGCCGGCATCGACGCCTGGCGGATCAATAGCGCGGTGCCGGCTGCCGAGCTGCGCGAGACTTACGAAGCGTTGCGCGACATACGCCGCGGCATCGTGTTCGTCACGCCCGAGCAGCTGACCCGGCCGGAGCTGATCCACGCATTGCAGGCGGGCTCGCGCCAGCGCATCAAACTCGTGGTCGTCGATGAGGCGCACTGCGTATCGCAGTGGGGCCACGATTTTCGCCCGGCGTTCCTGCGCATCGTCGATGCGGTCAAGGCGCTCGGCAAGCCGCCGATCCTCGCGCTGACCGCGACGGCGACGCCCGACATCCGCGAGGACATCGTGCGTTCGCTCGGCCTTCACGAGCCGCGCATCGTGAACACCGGCGTGTATCGCGACAACCTTCACTATCGAGTGACGCAGGTGTCGGTGGGTGGCGGACGACAGCGGGCATCGACGCGCGCGAGAGAGGCGAAGACGGCCGCGTTGCGCACGCTGCTCGCGAGCGAAGCCGGCCGAGGCATCGTCTACACGGCGACCGTGCGCGAAGCCGAACAACTCGCGGCAACGGTGCGCAGCTGGGAAGTTGCCGCCGCCTGCTATCACGGCCGTATGCCGGCGCGCGAGCGGCACGATGCGCAGGAGCGTTTCATGTCGGGCGACGTGCGCGTGATGATCGCAACCAACGCGTTCGGGATGGGCGTCGATATTCCCGACATCCGCTTCGTCGTCCATTACCAGATTCCCGGCAGCATCGATGCGTATTACCAGGAAAGCGGACGCGCGGGACGCGACGGCAAGGTCGCGCGCTGCGAGCTGCTGTTCGACCTGAACGATCGGCGGGTGCAGCAGTTTCTCGCGCTGGGCCGCTATCCCGATGCTGCGCTGCTGCGGCGGATCTGCGACGCGCTCGCGCAGCGCGCGAAAGCGCCCGGTCCTGGCGTAACGGCGCGCGAGCTGCTCGACGCGGTGCCGGACGTGGGCCGCAACAAGCTCGCCGTGGCGCTGAAGATGCTGACCGACTCGGGGCACGTATTGCGCAGCCGGCTGCAGCGGTATCGGCTACGCGAGCGTGGCCCCGAGCATGGCCGCGATGGCGCCGAGGACAGCGCGATCGAGGCCGCGGTCGAACGGTATGCGCAGCTCGCGACGCGCGATCGCGACGCACTCCAGCAGATCATCGACTACGCGCAAACCGGCGGCTGCCGATGGCGGGTGATGCTCGAATATTTCGGCGATGCGCAGGGATTCGAGCGCTGCGGCACTTGCGACAACTGCCTGAACCCGCTGGCGGCGACGCTAGAAGCGCAACGAGCCGCCGCCGACGATAAACGGCCGCCGCGCCACGCCAGCAGGAAAGCGCGCTTCGGCCGAGGCGATGCAGTCCGCGTGCGCAAATACGGCTCGGGCCATGTGGTGTTTTCAACCGACGAACAGGTCGCGGTGCTGTTTCCCGACGGCACGACCCGCACCTTCATGGCGACGTTCGTGAAGGCCGAGATCGCGTGATGCGCGGGAACGCGACGGACAGCTCTACACGCGAGACGCTGTGCGCATCGTCATTGGCCGCCCTTTTCCTGCGATGGCTTCACTTCGGACAGGTCTTCTTCTTTGACTTCTGCTTGCCGCACGCTCGTGCCGTCCTCGCCGGATTCGGAAATGTCCGTTTCGAACGTGCCTTCGTTGCCCGTGTCGGCGTCAGCAGGTTTCGGCGTTTTCGGCTGCTGTTGCTGGGTCGTCATGATTTGCTCCTTGCAATGTCACACGGCGCGTGATGCCGCGCGTGAACATCACTCAGCATGGACGATGCCCGGGAGCGCAAGACGTTTCATCGCGACGAAGTTCGCACTCGAAAGCAGGCGAGAATTGCCTGTCGTCTGCGCCATATGGCTGCAACTCGTATGGGCCGTACCGGATTCGAACCAGTAACCAACGGATTAAAAGTCCGCTGCTCTGCCAATTGAGCTAACGGCCCAGCCAGCCAGATCGTCACCCGCTGCCGGGTAATTCTGGCGTCGGTGCTAGCCGATGTCGATGGTTCGTTCAGTCGGTACTCACCTCGATGCGGCGCGGTCGCGCTTCGTCGCGGCGCGGTATCGTCAGCTTCAATACGCCGTCCTTCAGATTGGCTTCGATTTTCGACGCATCGAAGTCGGCGCTCATCGAGAACGCCCGCGCGAAGTGAGGCTGCCGGATCTCCGCATGCTGCAGGCGCAGTTCCGCCGGTGTCGGCACCACCGCTTCTGCTTCGATGTACAGGTTGCCATCGTGGACCTTGACGTCCAGCCGCTCCCTGGTCACGCCCGGAAGATCCGCCCACAGCGTGATGCCGTGGCTGTCCTCGAAGATGTCTACCGGCGGTGTCAACGTGATCCGGCGTTGCGACGCATCACCGTCGCGCTGGGCCACCGCCGTTTGGTCCTTTCTGGCGAGTTCAGTCGTGTCGTTCATGATGTCCTCCGTAGTTCTGCCAGCCGCTCACTGAACGGTGATCGCCCGCGGCTTTGACGCCTCGCTTTTGCCGATGCTCACCATCAGGCATCCATTGGTGTACCGCGCGCTGACCTTGCCAGGGTCCGCGTTTTGCGGGAGCTCGACCACGCGCCGGAACGTGCCAACGAATCGCTCCTGCGCATAGGTGCGCACATCGTCGCCGCGGGTTTCCGGTTGCGAGCTCGCGCGCTCGCCGCTGATGGTCAGCAACCCCTTGTCTAGCGATACGTCGAGCTTGGCCGGATCGACCCCCGGCGCGAACGCGACGATCTCGATCGAGTCGTCGGTCGAACCGATGTTGATCTGCGGGAAGGCGCCAGCGCGGCCTGAACGGATACTGGAAGGGAAGCCGCCGAAGAGGCTCGCCATCTGCCGTTGCAGACGGTCGAACTCACTGAACAGGTCGGTCCCGAAGTAAAGGTCACTCATGATCGTTTCCTCCTTGGATGCAGCACGGAAACGAACCGGCCTACGCGCTCCAGTCCGCCTGCCGGGCTGCGGCAAACAAATCGAAACACGCAGCGCGCCGCATGGCGGGCGCGACTGCCTGAGCGGAATTTAGAATAGTATGCACGGAGAAAATTTCAAGGTGGGTAGCGCAAAATTTTGTTCTTGAAATCGGCTCGCTGAGCACTATTTTTACGACACTCCGACGAACCATGCGAGGTCTTCATGGAATTCGAACATGACTGGCTCACCCTTGGGCGCCACCGAATCCGGTTGCGCTCGACGAAAGGTTTTCCAACCGAGACGATGCGCTCTGCGGCCGAAGTCATCCAATTGGCGATCGACAACAATATGAGCGCCCGCGCGCGGCTGGTCGAAGTGGTATTCCGGCAGGAATCGGCTTACGAAATCTCGGTCGGCACCACTTTCGCGGACGATCGGCTTTGCGCGCCGCAGCTGGAAGCGGCGATCGCCACGGTGTTGGGTTTGCAGCTGGACCAGATCAATATCTTCGTGACGGTGGTGACGCAGGAAGAGGTCGCTCTGCACTTCGGCGTTTATGAAAGAATGCTGGCCGAAAAGCTCGGCGTCGTGCCGCCGATCCAGTAGGGAGAGATGGATGATCGAACCAGTCGAATTTCTCACCACGATAGATACCGCTTGCGACGGTTACCGAAATGAAGTCCTGACGACCGTCAATGATCACGACGTCCATATTAGCGTGATGAATGCGCCATATTTTTGGCACATCCATCCCGACTCCGACGAAACGTTCATCGCGATCGACGGAACATTGATCATTGACTTCGACGACGGCCAGGTCGAGTTGCGGCGAGGCCAAATGCTCACGATTCCGGCCGGCATGCGCCACCGTACCCGTCCTGCCACGGAACGCTCGATCAATCTGACGGTAGAAAGAACCAACGCCACGACGGTCCGCTGCGACTCACCTGCCGACTAGCTCGTTCGGGGCGGGCATGGCGGTTGCGACCCGGCTGATACCAGCAGAAACGAGGGAGGACATCATGACGAGGCTTGATCCAAATCGAACGACCGGCGAAGCGGGCGCGCGGATAGTTGGCGGTGGCGTAGGAGAAGGACCGGGGCCGGATGTAATGTCCGCCGACACACTGGACGGCAACAAGGTAATCACCACCGACGGCGAACATGTCGGCAAGATTTCCGACATCATGCTCGACGTCCGGGGTGGTCGCGTCGCCTACGCCGTCCTGTCGGAAGGAGGTTTCCTCGGCATGGGCGACACGCTGCACGCGATTCCGTGGAATGCACTCACTCTCGACACGGCGGAAAAATGCTTCCGTGTCGACATCACCGCGCAACGGATCAAGGACGACCCAGGGTTCGACAAGGATCACTGGCCGTCCATGGCAGATCCAGCATGGGGAACCGAGTTGCATAAGTACTACAACCGGCGACCATACTGGTCGGCGCCTGACACCGGAGACTTACCGCTTGGGCCGATGGACGTATGAGGACATAAGCGGAGGCGGCTGCCCGCGAACATCAGCGGGCACCGGCCCCATCACAAGCGTCGGTCAGATGAGTTCACGGAGCTTGTAATACCACATGCCCAGAACCAAAGCCTGTGTGCGTAGCCTCTTGCCGCCCGGGAACCGTCGATGCCTGATGCGGCTAAACACGTCGAAGCGGGACGCATCGCCGCCGATCGCGTCCGCCAGAATCTTGCCGGCCATTCCCGCGAACACCAGCCCATGTCCGGAGAAGCCTTGCACATAGTAGAGGTTGTCGCCGATACGACCGAGATCCGGCGCGCGGTTCATCGTGATGTCGACATAGCCGCCCCATGCATATTCAATGTTCACGTCGGCGAGTTGCGGAAAAACGCCCATCATGCGTCTGCGCATGCGGTCGATCAGATCGCGCGGGGTGGTGGCGTCATACGATTCGCCTGCACCGAACAGCAAACGATCATCCGCACTGAGCCGGAAGTAATCGAGTATCAGATTGTTGTCGGACGCCGCGGCGCGGCCCGGCATCAGCGCGTCGGCCCGCTCACCGGTAAGCGGTTCCGTCGCGATCATGTAGGTGCCCACGGGCATGATGCGGGCTTCGATCTCCGGTGCGGGATGATCGCCGAACTCTCCCAGATAAACGTTTCCAGCCATTACCACACGGTCACACGACACCTCTCCCTCGGCTGTCTTCACCACAGGCCGAGCGCCCCGATCGAGCCGCGACACGGCGGAATTTTCGAAAATCCTGACGCCCGCGCGACGCGCCGCCTCGCCCAGACCAAGGCAATAGAGAAGCGGATGAAGATGGCCAGACCCGGCGTCGTACACGCCCGCGGCGAACCGCTGCGACGCTATATGAGCGTCAAGCGCCGTGCGGCCCAGCCATTCGAGCGGGTAGTCGTACCTGTCGCGCGTGCGCCGCACCCAGTTCATCAGTTGTTCCGCCTTCCGATCGCTGACGGCAAGCGTCAGATATCCGCGCCGATAATGGCAATCGATGCCGAAGCGCACAAGCCGATCTTCCAACAGTCGCATACCCTCCAGCGACACATCCCACGCCCTTCGCGCGACCTCGCGGGAACATTGGTGCTCGATCGCATCTTCACCCTCGTCGCCGAAGCCGACAATCGCGTGCCCACCGTTACGCCCGGACGCCCCCCAGCCGATGCGCTGCGCCTCCAGCAATGCCACGTCGAAGCCACGCTCGGCTAGCTCCAGCGCGCACGAAAGCCCCGCATAGCCAGCGCCGATCACGCACACGTCCGCGTTGAGTTTCTCCTGCAACGGAGGATGAGACTGCGCACGGGTGACGCTCGCCTCGTAATACGAGTCCTCGACAACGCCCTGTTCCTTGTTCAACAGTGACGACATAAGCCGGTCTCCGAAGGTCTGCCCGCTATGGAACGCGTATGTTGAGAAATTGCCAGGGATCGTCGTCGCACGGCGAATCGTAAAGGAGCGAGCGTTGCGCGAGCG
Organism: Paraburkholderia sp. BR10954; assembly: GCF_040965775.1. Lineage (NCBI taxonomy): Bacteria > Pseudomonadati > Pseudomonadota > Betaproteobacteria > Burkholderiales > Burkholderiaceae > Paraburkholderia > Paraburkholderia sp. BR10954. The sequence continues at coordinate 40,414 of NZ_JBFRCK010000008.1, read as the reverse complement.
GCGTCCATGAATCATAGACGCCAATCATCTCGCCCAGATAGGGTCGCGCGACCCGCATCACGGTTTGATAGTCGATGTCGTCCGGCTCGACTACGCCGGCGTCCGGATTCTCGAGCGCCCATACGATGCCGGCCAGGATGCCGGCCACCACCTGCAGGCTCGTTGCGTCGTTATGCGGCGCGAGTCGACGGGCTTGCGGCGTGGTCAGACGGGAGCCGTACCAGTAGACTCCGCTGTCGTTTCCCATCAAAAGCACGCCGAGTTCGTCGGCGCCATCGACGATCTCATCGCGCATGATCCGCTTTTGGTCCTGCAGGCGCCAGCCTCGTCCGGCGAACTGGTCGATCGAAAGAAACGCATCGTCGCAAGGCCGATAAGCATAGTGCACCGTCGGACGGTAGATCACTTCGCCATCCTTGCGAAGTGTCAGATGGTCGGCGATGGAGATCGACTCTCCGTGCGTAATGAGGAACCCATGATAACTACCGGCGAGCGGCGTCCAACTGCGTACGCGGGTCGCGAGTCCCGGGCGTTGCAGGTAGATCGCCGCATCACTGCCGAATCCGTGCCGACGCGCGTCCACAGGCCAATGCCGTTCATGCGTACCCCATCCAAGTTCCGCCGGTTGCATGCCCTCTTCCACGAAAGCGTCGACGGACCACGTATTGACGAACTCGTTTCGCGCCTTGCGGCACTTGGCGACCTGGAAGTCCCGCTCCGCTATGTGGATCGCCTTGATGTTCAGCCGGTGTGCGAGCGCGGCCCAGTCCTCGTAGCTGCGCGGCGCTGTTGCCTCGATGCCGCTGTTGGAGGCCATATCGAGCAGCGCCTGTTTTACGAACGCCGAAACCAGTCCGGGGTTCGCGCCTTGCGTGAGAATGGCGGTCGGACCGTCGCGCTTGTCGAGGCGAAAGGCCAGCAAAGCTTCGCGAAGCGCATAGTTGCTGCGCCTGGAGGCGGAACGATCGGGATCGGTCGACTCCCCTTCCCATGGTTCGATGGATGTGTCGAGATACAGCGCGCCACGAGACCAGCAGAAACGCACGAGCGATTCGCTCGACACGTTCACTGACAGATTCAGCACGAGGTCGCCTCTTTTGACGTAGCCAGCGAGCAGCGCCTCGAAGTTGTTCTCCGACAGCGCCTGCTCGACGACGCTCAGCCCGAATTCGCGAGCGATCGCCGTATCGTTGCCGGGCGGGCAAAACACGGTCACGTGTTTCGGGCAAACATCGATGTGCCTGAAAAGTATCGGTAGCAGCGAACTCGCGATGCTTCCTAGTCCAATGATCACGATATTGCCGTGACAAACGGCGTGCTTTGTCCAATTCACCTGCGCGCTCATCTCTGCTCCTAACCACAGCGCTTCGGTATGCGCGTGTTCTCGTGTTCGGTCTTTGTGATCCATCGTGACGGACCGTACCATCCGCCAGCATTCCGCATTCCGCATTCCGCATGCTGCATTCCGCATGCTGCTGCCCGCCTCGCGATTACGGCCGCGGCGGTTGGCCGGGAACGCGCGTTGCTAAACGTGCATCGTCAATACGAAACGCATAACGGAGACAGCCATGGGCTGCGCGCTTGTCGCGGCCGAACGGCGCGACCCGTTCAGTGGCGGGAGAAAAGCGATGTCCATTCAGGAATATGCGCCGTATCGCGGCTGCAATATCGAGGTCAACGTCACGCTATCGAAGACGCATTGGCTCGGCGGGAAATATCGCCGTTTTCGTGTGTCATGGACCGTGACCTTGCCCGGCAATCCGCACCAGGAAGTGGTCAGCTTTCCGGAACAGTTCGATTTTCTGACTGAGCGGGAGGCGTTCAGGTATGGAGAAAATCGGGCGCACACCTATATCGATTCGATGTTGTCGACGCCTTCTCAAAGGCGCAGGCTGCGCGAGCCGGTCGCGCAGCCCGGCACGCGCCATGAGGTTTGATGGCTCGAGCCGGCGCGCGCTATTTTGCTGAAGGCGGGCCAGCCGTCGCGCGAGGCGCAAGGTCACGCGGAAATCCGGTTGTAATATGCTAACCAGCAAATGCTCCGCGAGCAGCTCGGGCGACACCAATCGATCTCGACGGAGCCCCATGGAGGGACAGCATGAGAGGCTTCCTTCTGGCATTGGCATGCGCGTGTGAGCTGTCGGCGGCCACGGCGCAGGATTTATTACCTGCCCCTTCGACTTCAGCGCCGGTCGCCGCGACGGACTTTCTGGCCATGGCGAAGCGAGTGGTCGACGCCGCTTCGCGACCCGCTGCGCCCTGGAGCGGGCCGCGCAATGGCCCGCGCGCGCAATCCGGAAAGCATATCGCCGTGGTCGCAGAGGATTTGCGCAACGGCGGCATCCTCGGGGTGGTCGGTGGTGTGCTGGAGGCGGCCAAGGTCATAGGCTGGCGCGTGAGGATCTTCGATTCCGGCGGTACGGCCGAGCTCCGTCTGAAGATGCTCGCGAATGCGCTGGCAGGCCACCCCGACGGTCTGATCCTCGCCGGGGGCGACGCACATGCGCTGCTCCCCGCACTGCGGCAGTTTGCCGACGGCAACATCCCGATCGTCGGCTGGCACGTGGCGGCGCGGGCCGGACCCGTGCCAGGCACGCCCGTCGCGATGAACGTCTCGACGGATCCGCTCGAGGTTGCACGGGTGACCGCGCTCGCGGCCGTCGTGCAGTCTTCCGGACATGCGGGCGTCGTCATCTTCACCGATCCCGGTTTCCGGATCGCACAGGAAAAGGCGGACGCAATGGCTGCTCTCGTTCGCAAGTGCAGTGGCTGTACCCTGCTTGAAGTGCGCGACATGGCGATCTCACGCAGCGAGAAGCTGGTGCCAGAGGCGACACGCGCCCTGCTCGCGCGTTACGGCCCGCGCTGGACCTGTGCGCTGGGGATCAACGACATCTACTTCGACTACGCCGTGCCGGTATTGACGCAGGCGGGAATACCAAACGCCGCAATGATCATGCTGTCGGCCGGCGACGGCAGCGAGTCCGCCTTCCTGCGCATCCGCACGGGTACGTTCCAGACGGGGACCGTCGCCGAACCCCTGAATCTGCACGGCTGGCAGATGGTGGACGAACTGAACCGGCTTTTCGCCGGAGAAGGCGTAACGGGTTACGTGATCCCCGTGCATCTCGTCACGGCGGACAACATCGCCGCTGACGGCGGCGATCACCTGCTCTACGATCCCGACAACGGCTATCGCGACATTTATCGTCGGATCTGGCAACGCCCGTGAAACTGCCATTCCCACAATCGCTGACCGCTCAGTTTGCGCTCGTCGCCTCGTGCCTGGCCGCGCTGGTGGTCGTGATCGGCGCCACGTCGATCTACTCGTTGGCCACTTCGGCCTACTCGATCCGTCAGCTCGCCGAAGAGCGGCTCGCCCGCCTCGTGGATGCGCAGGATCTCGTGCAGCACACGCTGACGATCGAACGCCTCGCCTTGCAGCTGTCTAGCGACGATACGGTTGAAGCCGTGCGCGAGACGCATCGGCAGGTGCTCGAACAGTTGGCATCCTTCGACGGCCTGGTCAGCCGGCTGGCCTCGGCGACCACGAGCGAAGACCCGGGCGTCGACCCGCTGACACTTTATCGGTCGAGCCAACGCTTTCGCAACATCGTCAACATCGAGGCGCAGGTGCGCGAGACCGCGCTCGCCCGCGGGGGTGCCTCGGCGTCGGTGCAACCGGCAGGCGTGTCGCTGGCCAGCCTCGACGCGGATCTGCGCGGCGCGGCCGACGCGCTCGCCGCCGCGGCGCACCGGCAGTCGGATGATTTGACGAGCGAATACCGTGAAGCAGTCCAGGATCTGGCCGCTCGCGCAGATCGCACTCGTAAATGGGTGGCAGCCGGGCTCGCTGTCAGCCTGTTGCTCACCTGGCTAATCGCCCGCGAATTCCTCGGGCGCCATGTGGTGGCGCGCCTGCGCCGTGTCAGCCATTTTCTGCGACATGGCGATGCCGGGAACCCGCAAGCCGGCGTCCCCGTGCACGGCGGCGACGAGATTGCCGATATGGCGCGTGCTGTCGAGCAGTTCCTCGAAGACCGGCGCCAACGCCGCCAGGCCGAGCAGGCGCTAAAAGAACTCAACGCCGGACTCGAGGCACGCGTCGCCCAGCGCACGGCGGAACTCAGTACGGCGCTCGCGGGTCAAGCCGCCGAAATCGCCGAACGTCAGCACGCCGAAGATGCGCTTCGGGAAAGCGAGAACTTTCTTAACAGCATCATCGAAAACATCCCGGACATGGTCTTCGTCAAGGAGGCCGAGACCTTCCATTTCGTGCGCTTGAACAAGGCGACGGAGCAACTACTCGGCTACCGGCGCGAGGAGCTCCTCGGCCGCTCCGTCCATGACCTGTTTCCCGTCGACGAGGCCAATTTCTTCGCGCTGAAGGATCGCGAGGTGCTGGAGTCGCGGCAAATGATCGACATACCGGACGAGCCGGTTCATACGCGCCATGGACTTCGCCTCGTGCACACGATGAAGATCCCGATCGTCGATGTGCGCGGCGAGCCCCGGTTCCTGCTCGGTATCTCGCGTGATATCACGGAGCAAAAGCATGCCGAAGCGGAGTTGCGGCGCTATCGCGAGCACCTCGAAGACATGATTCGCGAGCGGACAGCGGAACTAGCCGTTGCCAAGGAGCGTGCCGATGCGGCCAATCAGGCAAAGAGTCAGTTTCTGGCACACATGAGCCACGAACTGCGCACGCCGCTCAACGGAATTCTTGGGTACGCGCAAATCCTCAAGCGCGACACGACCCTCGATCAGCACCAGCTCGACGGGCTTGCAGTGATCCAGCGCAGCGGCGAACACCTGCTTACGCTGATCGACGACATCCTGGATATCGCCAAAATCGAGGCCGGGAGAATGGAACTCAATCTGTCCGACGTCCCGCTCGAACAGTTCGTCTCTTTTATCGCCGAGACGATACGGGTGAAGGCCACGGAAAAAGGCCTGGCCTTCGTTTGTGAGATGCCGCCGGATCTGCCCGCGTGTGTGCGGGTGGACGAAATACGGTTACGCCAGGCGCTGCTCAACCTGCTGTCGAACGCGATCAGATTTACCGAGCAGGGAAGCGTGCGTCTGCGCGTCGCTTTCACACCGCCGACGCGACTATGTTTTGAAGTCCGCGACACCGGCATCGGCATAGATCAAGGGCGTCTGGAGGAAATCTTCAGTCCTTTCGAGCAGGTCAGCGAGGACCATCATCGCTTTGGCGGTACGGGCCTCGGGCTAGCCATTAGCCGGCAACTCGTGCGCCTGATGGGAGGCGAGATCCGTGTCGAAAGTCGCCGCGATATAGGCAGCGCCTTTTCGATCGAGCTGGACGTCGAGGTGGTAGCGCCTTGCGCGGCTGTCGCCACGCCCGAACGAATCGTGAGCGGCTACAGAGGGCCGCGCAAGACTATCCTCGTTGTGGATGACGTGGCGGAGAACCGTGCCGTGATGGTCGATATGCTCGGTCCGCTCGGATTCGATATGGCGCAGGCGGGTAATGGATCTGAAGCAATGGAGAAAATCGAATCCCTGCATCCTGCGCTCGTCCTGATGGACGTGGTCATGCCCGGGACGGACGGCCTCGAAGCCACGCGTCGCTTGCGCCAGATGGCCGAGTTCCGGGAGCTCCCGATCGTCGCAGTCTCCGCACGCGCGTCGAGAACCGATGCGGCGCAAAGTCTGGAGGCAGGCGCAAATGCCTTTCTGGCCAAACCGATCGACTTCGGCCAGCTTTTGTCCGTCGTCGCGGCGCTCCTGAATGTCGAGTGGATCGATGCAGCTTCAGAGGCGCAAGTCACTGAAGCGGGACCATCTGCTGTACCCGCCGTCGCGCCTCTTCCGGACGACTTGAAGGCGCCCCCGCCGGAGGAAATTCAAGCGCTGCATTACCTCGCGCGACTCGGCGATATGCGTGCCATTGCGCAACACGCGCAACACTTGACCGAGCTCGACGAGCGCTATCGACCCTTCGCAGACCACCTCAGCAGGTTGGCGAAGGCTTACCGGTCCAAGTCGATTCTCAATTTCGTCGAGCAATATCTGGAAGGAAGACAAATCCGATGATTTGCGCCGCGGGAACGTGAATCGCTGGGCCTTACCTTCCAACAGCATCGAGCGGAATGTGAATCGAAACCATGGTGCCCGCGCCGGGCGCGCTGTCGATTGAAAGCGATCCGCCGATCAGCCGCGCGCGCTCGTTCATGCCGAGCAGGCCATATGAATAGTCGCGCCTCACGACTTGCTGATCGAAGCCTCGGCCGTCGTCACGCACCTGCAGCAGGAGCTTCGCCGCTGTCGAAATAAGCGTCACCTCGACATGTGTGGCGTCGGCGTGCCGCGCGACGTTCGTCAGCGACGCCTGTGCGATGCGAAACAGGGCCGTCGCATGGGCGTCGGACAACGCGGGGTCGCCGCCTTCGATGCGCAATTCACACGCAATCGCATGGCGGCGGTTGAACTCCTCGACAAGCCATTCGAGCGCAGACACGATTCCGAAGTTGAGCGCGGCAGGCCGCAAATGGCTCGCGACATTGCGCACCATCGAGATCGTGCCTTCGACCAGTTGACGCATATCATCGGCTTTCTTCGACGCTTCCGCGTCGTGCGCTATGCGCATCTTGAGCAACGACACGTCCATCTTGAGCGCAGTCAGCAATTGGCCCAGTTCGTCGTGAATCTCCATCGCAATGCGCTTTCTCTCTTCCTCGCGGATCGCCTCCATATACGCGGACAGTTCGCGCTGCTGCTCGCGTGATTCGACGAGTTCCTGTTCCATCTGCTTGCGACCCGTAATGTCGTTCAGGCCGACATAGATCGCGGGAGCATCGTCATAAGTCGCGACGCGCGCCGTCGCCATCGCCCAGAACCGTGTACCGTCCGCACGCCGGAACTGTATCTCCCTATCGCGCAAGCTGCCCTCCATGCGCAGATGCTCGATCAGACGCTCGCGCTCCCCGCGGTCGGCGTAGAAATCCGCGATATTGGCGGACAAGCGTTCGTCCATGCCGAACAGTTCGCGCAGCGGCTGATTCGTGTACAGGATGCGCCCGTCAGGCATCGACGTGATGCACAGCGGCACCGGGCTCGTTTCGACGATCGCGCGAAAGCGGGCCTCGCTTGCCTGCAAGCACGCGTTCGCGCGCGCCAGTTCTTCCGTACGCAACGCGACACGCCGCTCGAGATCGTCGCGCGCTTGCGATAACGCAGCCTCCGTTTCCTTGCGCATGGCCACTTCCGCCAGCAGTTGCCGGTTTTGCGCGAGAACCTGCTTGTGCATCACCCGCAGCTCGAGATGCACGCCGACGCGCGCGACCATCTCGTCGACGCGCAACGGCTTGGTCACATAGTCGACGCCACCTGCAAGAAAACCTTCGACGCGGTCCTCGTTGCCCGTCAGCGAGGTCATGAACAGGACGGGAATATCGCGCGTGCGCTCATCGAGCTTGAGGCGTCGACAGGTCTCGAAGCCGTCGATGCCCGGCATCTTCACGTCGAGCAGGATCACATCGGGCTGCGAGAAGACCGCGCGCTCCAACGCTTCGATACCGTCGAGCGCCACCAGCACGCGTATGCCTCGCGCTTCGAGACTGTCGACAACTACGCCGAGATTGCCCGGCGTATCGTCGACTATCAGAATAGTGCCGGTCTGCGCGACCGGGGTGGCGAAATGGCTCATGATGCGGTGTTCCCTTTCAGAGACCGCTCAACGAGTTGCAGGCTGTCCTATTCTGCACTCGATGTCAGAGCCTGGTCTATCGCGCGCTCAAAGGTTTTGAAACGTCCGATGACACAGCCGCGCCGCGGCCTCACTGCCGCCGCACGCTGCTCGCCTCTCGCCGCTCGCACGCTTTGCTCCGCTCTTCTGCGTTTTTTGCTGCGTTGCGGCTCGCTATTGCGCCGCCTCGCCCACCACGGCCAGCAGCCGGACTGCGCGAGGCTCGGTCAGTTCGTCGATCAGGTCGGCTACTTCGCACAGCGCGCGAAAGTCATACTCGTTGATCTGCTCCGCGTGATTGCGACGCAATTCGCGCATCGTTTCACCCAGCCGTTTGAGCGCGTTGGGCGTGCTGTCGATCAGCGGCCAGCAGTGCATCAAATATGCGAGCGATTTCACGCTGCGCGCCTCGCACCACGCGTCGAACAGTCGTAGACATATCGAGTCGATCTGTTCGACGACGTTCTCCCGCTCCGACAGATAGCCCATCATGATCCATCACTTCGACATTGCATTTCGATACCTCATCATCTATGAGCAGAAGTCGTGTCGCATTCAGTGCAAGCTGGAAAACCAGGGTGACACATCCTGATTCGCGTGTCAGGAAATCCTTAGGCCATGCCGATTCCGATGGAGCAAATCCTGACGGCTAAAACCAGCCCTTCCTGAGACGACATTCCGCCGGTGCCGATTGGACGCACTCGCCGATTCGCCATAGCATCGACGCATCGTGCATCGAGGAGGGAAATCATGGCGGGCAACATATCGCTGCGTTCTCAGGTCGAAAAACTCATCGGCCCGCAGGACGTGATCCAACTGCGCGCGTGGCTCAGCGACTGGTACGACTATGTATTCGCCGTGGGCTACATCCACCCGCCCTTCACACTCGATGAGGCGACATCCGACCGGCTCGAAGGCTACTTCAAGGCGGGCCTGACGCCAGCCGAAGGTGCAATTCTGTTCTTCGGCATCGTGCATTGAGAGGCGAGCGGCGAGGTTCGAAGAGTTCGACGGATCTGCCGGCAAGCCTTGCCTCACAAGCGCCAGGAGAAACCCCCTTTGATCGCATGAGCGGGTCCGACCGCCAGTTCATCCGGCAGATCGTTTGCGACCTTTTCCTTGCGCGCGCGGACCGTGCCATTTTTCTTCGTCAAGAAGCCGATCGAATAGACGATTACGGACCGTATCATCCAGCGGCGACATGCCCAGCAGCGAGTGAAACGCGAGGCCACTGGCGGCAAAGTAGCGCAGCAACGACAAATCCGCGTCTGCCGCCTCGTCGTGCAACGCCTTCATTTTCGCTTCGTCCGACGTCTTCATTCCGTCCAGCAGGTTCGGGCTCTCGATAATCGCCGCAAGCACGGCCCGTGCGACAGAGTGCGGCTGATTGACCGATTCCCGGTAAATGGCGATCTGGGCCGCAAGGGTAGGTTCGGCTTTCGACGCGCCCTCCTTTGCCACATAGTCACGAGCAATCTGCTCGAACTGTTGCCGCTGATACTCGAGTAACGCACCAAGCACGCCTTGCCTGGTGCGGAATTGATGCAGCAGTCCGCCCTTGCTGATGCCGCTTTCGCGCGACAAGGAATCGAACGTCAGTCCGCCCACTCCTTCCCGGGTCAGGATGACGAGAGCGGCATCAATTGCTTTCTTGCGGGATATCTCCGAGCGGGTCTGGTTGTCCATTGTCGATATTGATGACGTCGCAACCGAGGCGTTGCTGGCCCGATTGCAGTCGCGTCGCGATGGTATTGGGTGAGCACCCGGCGTGGCGAATGCGTGTCGGCACACGACCCCCAACCCGTTACCGCAAGGGGGCAGTCGCCGTATTTCGGGGAATTGTACCGCCGCGGGCGGCATAAAAACAAACCGGGTAGACGGTTTACATTCAATTTGGACGATGCTACTGTTCGGTCCCATCGGTTCTCGCTCATTCAAGGCCCCGCCGCTCAGCCAGACCACCTCTTCAAGGAACACAACATGTTCACGCACCAGCTCGTCCCGCTTCTTATTTCCGTCACGGCCGCGTTATCTCTCGCGGCGTGCGTTGGTGTGCAGCCTGTCGCATACACGGCCATTTCATCGTCTTCGCAATTGAAGCAAAACCGCGATGGCGATTCGAGCAAGGTGCCCTACAGATACGCGGCGCCGGCAAACTGGTCGCGGTACACCCAAGTCATGCTGGAACCCGTCGCCGTATATCAGGGCACCGACAACCAGTTCGGCGACATGAAGAACGAAGACCGGACCGAGTTGGCCAATTACATGGCGGAGACTTTCGCGAAGAAACTGGCGAAACGGTTCGACATTGCGAAGCAGGCCGGCCCGAACACGCTGCGGATCAAGCTCACGCTGACCGGTGCGGAAAAAACGACAGCGATCGTCGGTCAGGTCATGCATTTCGACATTGCCGGCAATCTCTATAACGGTGTTCAGGCGGTCCGTGGGGGACAGGGCGCATTCAGCGGGTCGGTTTCCTACGCTGTGGAAATCTATGACGGCAGCAGCGGGAAACTGCTGAAAGCCTACGTCTCGAAGCAGTACCCGAATGCAATGAATCTCCCGGCTGCTTTCGGTTCTCTGAGCGCCGCGAGGACGGGCCTTGACAAGGGCGCCGATGCGCTTCTGGATCAACTTCACTGAATTTACGACTCCCGCGAGATCCCATCATGTCTGCACTTACCGATGTCGATGCTGCATTCGCGTGCCCGCCTTTGATGGTCGCCATCGTCTTCTCCGTGGCGTACCTGCTGGTTGGCATTCCAGTCCATTTCACGCGCGGTGCGCTCGCGAGGGACGTGCTTGGTACGTTGGCAGGCGTTTTCGCTGCACTCGTCTATATCACGTGGGTTCTCGGGTTTCATGCAAACATTCATTCCCCGCTACGGTGAGTCCGCGGAGTGCCGACCTTGCCCACGAGCGACTGCCGCTTTCCCGTAATACCCGGTCTGCTTACCCACGACCCAGACGCCTTGTCTTTTAGGCACGGCCTACAGGCTCATACGCCGGCAACCGGACACGGAGAACGGATAAAACCATGTTGATTGCCTGTCACGAATGCGACTTTCTTCAAGCGGTCACGCGACTCCCGGATGGCGGTGCGGCGCGTTGTGCACGTTGTGGCGCGGTTCTCTACAAAAGCTCGCCTGCCACATCCGGTCGCGCGCTGGCGTTCACGCTCGCTGCCGCCGTCCTGTTTGCGATCGCCAACTGCTTTCCGATATTCGGGTTCCGGCTTCACGAGACGCTCGTTGAAACCACACTTCTCGGAGCCGCTTCGTCGCTCTACGCAGAGGGCATGTGGCCCATCGCAGGCCTGGTTATCGTGACGACGCTGTTGATGCCAGCACTCAACATTGCCGCAATGATCTATCTGCTTCTCCCGTTGCATCTCGGCCGAACTCCGCAACGGCCGGAACAGGCGCTGCGGGTGCTGCGACACGTCGCCCCGTGGGCAATGATCGAGGTGCTTGTGCTTGCCATGCTCGTTGCGCTCGTCAAACTCCAGCACATCGCAGACGTCGTCCCGGGAGTCGGAATCGCTGCATTCGTCGCGCTGATGGTGTTGCTGGCCGCCGCAACCGCTGCTTTCTCCAGCCCTGAGATCTGGACGCGTATCGAGTCTTCCCCGGCGCATGTCGGCATTTCACCCGGTGGGTGGAGCACTTGCACCGGGACCACGGCGGCACGGGTTGGTCTGGCCTCCTGTCAACTTTGCGGCCTGCTCTCAAAGCCGCTCGCGCCTGACCACCCCGGAACCTGCCCGCGTTGCGGCTCGGTACTGCATCTGCGCAAGCCCGACAGTCTCGCACGCACGTGGGCATTCCTGTTGGCCGCGATGGTTCTCTACATACCGGCCGTTCTGCTCCCGGTCATGATGACAAGTACCTTGTTTGGCGCTCAATCGGACACGATCCTCAGCGGCGTTGTCTTTCTGTGGAGCTCCGGATCGCGGCTGCTCGCCGTGATCGTTTTCATCGCAAGTATCCTGGTGCCCGTGCTCAAAATCCTCTCGTTGGTTTTTCTCGCCTGGACCACCCAGACGAGATCTCCGCTCGTTCCGGGCAGGCGAACGCGGATCTATCGGCTGATCGAGTTCGTCGGCCGCTGGTCAATGCTCGACATCTACGTGATCTCGATTCTGGTGGCTTTCGTGCAATTCGGTGAAATTGCGACGATCGATGCGGGACCCGGAGCGATCGCGTTCGGGGCGGTAGTCGTGCTGACGATGTTCGCCGCATTGTCGTTCGACCCGCGACTCATCTGGGACGCCGTGGAGCCCGGAAGTGAATAACCCGTCTGGAAGGAGCGGCGAGCGCATCTTATTGAACGTACCCGTCGCAGCCGTTGCGCAACCGCCGCGTTGGCGCCTGCAGGTCGTCTGGCTGGTCCCGCTTGTCGCGCTCCTGATCGCCGGCGGGCTGGCGGTGCAGTCCATCATGCAAAGAGGCCCGAGCATCACGATCGGTTTCGCCACGGGTGACGGAATCGAGGCCGGCAAGACAAAGATCAAGTTCAAGAACGTCGATATCGGCGTGATCAAAAGCCTCGAACTCTCCGACGATCACAAGACCGTGATAGCCCACGCGGAGATGTCTCCCAATTCCGCTAGCATGCTCGTTGACGACACCCGCTTCTGGGTGGTTCGACCGCGCATATCGGGCGGCACGGTATCGGGGATCACCACCTTGATATCCGGCGCTCACATCGGTATGGACATCGGTACTTCGCACACGGCGCGCCGCGCTTTCGCCGGTCTCGAGTCGCCCCCGGTCCTCGCATCCGGGACACCCGGACGCGAGTTCGTACTGAAGAGCGGCACCATCGGTCGGCTCGCCGGTTTTCTTTCGGCGGCTCCAGGTCGGCCGGATCGTCTCCTACGCGCTCGACGCCGACGGGGCCGGCATGACCATCCACGTTTTCATCAATGCCCCTTACGACCGGTACGTGACCAATGACACACGTTTCTGGCAGGCGAGCGGCGTCGATGTAACGCTGGACACGACCGGCGTCAAAGTCAACACTGAATCGCTGGTATCGATCCTGATTGGCGGCCTCGCCTTCGAAACCCCGCCCGATTCGTCCGACAAGGTTGAAGCGCAGGCCCAACATGCCTACGAGCTTTTTGCCAGCCGCAGCGAGGCCATGAAGCGGCATGACGCCATCGTCGACAAATACGTGCTGACTTTCAACGAGTCCGTGCGCGGCTTGACCGTGGGTGCGCCGGTCGATTTCCGGGGAATCGTCATCGGCGAGGTGTCGGCGATCCGCGTGCACTTCGATCCGGCCAGGAAGGAATTCAGCATTCCCGTCGAAGTCAGCATCTTTCCCGAACGACTGGTCTCGCGAGAAGACTGGCAAAGAGACGCCGGCAGTACGCCGTCGGCGCGAAAAGCGTTTGCGGGCTACCTCGTGTCGAAGGGATTGCGCGCGCAACTGAGAACAGCGAGTCTGCTCACCGGACAACTTTATGTGTCGATCGATTTCTTCCCGGCTGCGCCCAAAGCGGCCGTCGACTGGAATGAAAAGGCGCCGCAATTGCCAACCGTGCCCGGCAACCTCCAGGGCTTACAGGAGTCGATCACGACGCTCGTCGCGAAGCTAAACAGGATTCCGTTTGACGGAATCAGCGCGGACCTGCACAAGACGCTCAGCGATGCGGACACATTGCTGAAAACCATCAATACCGATATTGCGCCTGGGGCAAAAGAGACGCTGAGCGCGGCTCGTGAGGCGCTGACCTCCGCGAACCGTACGCTGCAAAGCGACTCGCCGTTACAGCAGCAGACCGCCGAAACAATGCGTGAATTATCGCGCGCTGCGGCGTCGGTCCGCTCGCTCGCGGAATTCCTCGAACGTCATCCGGAATCGCTGATCCGTGGCAAGCGGGAGGATGCGCCATGAAAAGACTGATATCGCTATCCTTGTCGATCATCGTAACCGGCTGTCTGGTGGCGTGCACTGCCCCGCCCGCGTCGAAGTTTTACACATTGAGCCCTGTCCGGATTACCCGCACCTCACCGGCGGTCGAACGCGTTGCGATCGCGTTCGATCCGATTACGCTTCCCGAACTCGTCGATCGACCGCAGATGGTCGTGCGGCTGGAGTCGAACCGGGTGTCGATCGATGAGTTCGCTCGCTGGGCGGAACCTCTCAAGAACCAGATTCCGCGCGTATTGGCCGCGGATCTCGAGCAGATCATCCCGGGTGCGATCGTATCCACGTACCCGCAACATGCCGACGATACGGCGTACCGAGTTTCGGTTGACGTGCAGACCTTCGATTTGTCGGCGGACGGGACGGTGAAGCTGGCCGTGCTCTGGTCTGTGCGTGCGCCGAAGCTGGGCGATAGAGTAAGCGGACGCTCTGTCGTATCTGGAAATGCTCGAGGTAGGAGGTACGACGCCTTCGTGAGCGCGCACGACAGGGCGCTCGAATCCGTTGCCTGGGACATCGTCTCAGCCACGTATTCGATGGTGCATCCGTGAAAACGCAAGATTTCGGGTTCGCAAGGCGATGCGGCCCTGCGCCACGGATCTGATCATCTCCAGATACCGGCACGTTCTATCTGGCGGGTGACTAGCGGTGTAGACGCTGGTCAGTACCGCACGTAATAGCGAGCGTACTGTTCCAGCGAAACGTCGCAATTCTTCTAGCGCCGGGCCGACGCATGTATTCAAATGACGATGCACCCGCAGCCTCCGACCCGCGAATGCCAGAGCGGGCCTTGCACTGAATGGAGCATTCTCGAAACAGTGGAGCAGTTTGGCTGGACGCTGAGCCGGCCGCGGGCCGCTCGAATAGTTTTCTGCAGATCGGGATTACCGTGCAAACTTACATTGGACCATCTGAATCCACAGTTGCTAGCAAAGCGGCTCTGTTTAAGGTTGCTACCGATCGCGGTCACATCATCATGAGCGTGGACTCGGATCAAGACAAGAACGAAGAGCGCGCAATCGTTGAAGTCCGGCGCGATGCTTTGCTGGGGCTATGGCGGAACTGGACCACAACTGAAAACGAACTCGTCTGCTCGTCTCGTGCACCATCGACCCCGCTGAGAAGAAAGCTTGCGTTCGCCGACGAAGCTTTCATGCTGGGCAGGATCGCCCCTGTACCGCTGGCTGAAGTTCGATGCCGGGTGCGCCCGCAATCGATTGCTCGATCGACCAACGCATCGTCCTTTGTTCAAACGACGACCCAGCCGTATGTGTGTGTGGCCGATGGCATCGACCGCATGCTCTGGCTCACTTCGACCGGGGCACGCTGCTTTCCGGTCGTGTGCCTGGTACCCGAGGCTCCCTTGCTTTCCCGGCTGGCCGGCACGCCTCGCAGCCAATGGGTCCGGTTTTCAGAACTATTGCGACGCTGAATCGGATGCGCACGCGTGCGGGCAGTCGGTGAGAACCACCTGCGTGAAGGCGAATACGCATACGTTTCGCCACGACGCCCAAAAACGTTAGGCTCCCTCACCACCCGCGATCGCTTTAAGCCGGCGATAAAGCGTGCGCTCGCTCAAACCCAGCTGCGCGGCAAGCTCACTGCGCTTCCCGCGGAATTGCGCCGCTGCGCTCGCGAGTTCCGCATCGGTGATGCTTGCGCGGCAAGCCCAGACCCGCGACCAGCGATTCCTTGGCCGCGCCGAAAGCCTTTTCGCGGACCGCCTCGGGCAAGTGTTCCGGGCGGATCACGCCGCCGTCGGCGAGCAGATTGGCGCGCTCGAGCACGTTGCGCAATTCGCGGATGTTGCCGGGCCACGCATAGGCGCGCAACATTGCCAACGCCTCGGCCGAAATCGACGCCTTATGCGACGCCCCCGTTCGCGTCGACGCAATGCGCGTCAGGATCGAATCCGCGAGCAGCGCGATGTCGTCGACACGCTCGCGCACCGCGGGCAAATGAATCGGAAACGCACTGATGCGGAAATAGAGGTCAGCGCGAAATTGCCCGTCCGCGACCATCCGCTCTAGCGGCTTGTGCGTGGCCGCGACGAGCCGGAAGTCGGCACGCAGCATATCGGTGCTGCCCACGCGCCTGAAGGTGCCCGTTTCGATCAGCCGCAGCAGCTTCACCTGAATGGAAAGCGGCACGTCGCCAATTTCATCGAGAAACAGCGTGCCGCCCTGCGCGGTTTCGACGAGGCCCTGCTTACGGCTCGTCGCGCCGGTGAACGCACCTTTCTCGAAGCCGAACAACTCGCTTTCGAACAGCGTCTCGGTAATGCCCGAGCAATCCACCACGACGAACGGCCCCTGGCCGCGGCTGCTCGCTTCGTGCAGCGCATGCGCGAACAGCTCCTTGCCGGTGCCCGATTCGCCGAGCAGCAGCACGGGCAGCATCGAAGGCGCGACGCGCTGCAAAGCGGAAATCGCCTCGTTGAACGCGGGCGCGCGCCCGACCAGACCTTCGGAGCTTGGCCGCGCGGACGCGCTCCTGACCGTGGCGAGACGTTCGACATAGGCGACGATGCGTGCTTGCCGGTCGAAGATCGGCCGCAATTCGACGTCCACGTGCTCCGGGCCTCTCGGCGTGTGATGGATATGCAGCACGCGATCCGCACTGCGATTTTCCGTCGCGCGTTTCATCGGGCAGTGCTCGCCCGCCTGATCGCACGGCACGTCGTAGTGATGGGAAACCTGATAGCAGCGGCGCCCGATGTGCGCCTGGCCTTCGACGCCGAACTGGCGCTGATACGCGCGGTTCGCGGCCAGAATCTGATAGTGCGGATCGAGCACGATCGCTGGTTGAGGATCGTGCTCCAGATACGACACCAACGTGCTCACGTCGGGTACCACTGCGGCCACGCCGTCAGGCGCGCCAAAGGATTGCGACGGAAGCATCTGCCACCGCCCGAAAGCGATGGCGTGTCGTACATCAAGGTACCGGTCGATGCGCTGTAAGCGCGACGGCGTAATACAAACAGGAGGACCCTACATGCGGAACACAAAACTCACGGACCGTTCGAATCCAGCGGCAGACACGCTCGCCGCCGCCTCGCAACGGATGCGGCCGACGCACCGGCACGACGTGGTGATCGTCGGCGCCGGCGCGGCAGGTATCGCGACGGCATCGAGCCTGCTCGCGCGCTGTCCCGATCTCGACATCGCGGTCATCGATCCCGCCGACACGCACTATTACCAGCCCGGCTGGACGATGGTCGGCGCCGGCGTGTTCGCCCCGGAAACGACGGCACGTCCGATGACGACCGTGCTGCCCATGAAGGTGAAGCGGATCAACGCCGCCGTCACGCGCTTCGAGCCGGCGCAAAACCTCGTGATTCTCGACGACTCGCGCGCCGTCGAATACCGCCAGCTAGTGGTGTGCCCCGGCCTCAAACTCGACTGGAACGCGATCGACGGCCTCGTCGACACGCTCGGGCGCAACGGCGTCACGTCCAATTACCGCTACGACCTCGCGCCGTACACGTGGAAGCTGACGCAGCAGCTCGAAACGGGTCGAGCCATTTTCACGCAGCCGCCGATGCCGATCAAATGCGCCGGCGCGCCGCAAAAAGCGATGTATCTCGCGAGCGATCACTGGCGCCGCAGCGGTCGGCTGCAACATATCGGCGTCGAGTTCCGCAACGCCAGCGCGGCGCTGTTCGGCGTCGCCGACTACGTGCCTGCGTTGATGCAATACGTCGAGCGTTACGGCATCGCGCTGAACTTCGGCTCCACGCTGAGTGCGGTCGATGGCGACGCGAAGATGGCGAGATTCACGCACACGTTTGCCGACGCCAGCAAGGAAAGCTTCGAGACCGGCTTCGACATGCTGCACGCCGTGCCGCCGCAAAAGGCGCCCGACTTCATCCGCGACAGCGCACTCGCCGATGCGGCCGGCTGGCTCGATGTCGATCAGGCCACGTTGCGGCACAAGCGCCACGAGAACATCTTCGGCCTCGGCGATGCAACCAGCACGTCCAACGCCAAGACCGCCGCCGCCGCGCGCAAGCAGGCGCCGGTCGTCGCGCACAACGTGCTCGCGGCGCTGGGCGCGGCGCGCGGCGTCGCGACCTACGACGGCTACGGCTCCTGCCCGCTCACTGTCGAGCGCGGCAAGATCGTGCTCGCCGAGTTTCTGTATGGCGGCAAGGTCGCGCCGACGTTTCCGGCGTGGCTCATCGACGGCAGCAAGCCATCGCGGCTCGCGTGGCTGCTGAAAGAGCGAATCCTGCCGCCGCTCTACTGGCGCGGCATGCTGAAGGGACGCGAATGGCTCGCCGATCCGCAACTGGCGGACTGAGCGCTGGCACGCACTGCTCACGGGGTCTTCGATGCTGCTGTCTTTGGTTCTCGGCGCGCTGGTGGGCGCGACTCTCGGGCTGACCGGCGCGGGCGGCGGCATTCTTGCCGTGCCCGCGCTCGTGTTCGGCATGGGCTGGCCGCTACAGCAAGCCACGCCGGTCGCGCTCGTCGCGGTGGCCGGCAGCGCAGCGGTGGGCGCGCTCGAGGCGTTCCGCAAGCGGCTCGTCCGCTATCGCGCCGCGCTGCTGATGGCCGCCGCGGGGGTGCCCGCCACCGCCGCCGGCGCGCGCCTCGCGCATGCGTTGCCGCAACGCATGCTGCTCGCGCTGTTCGCCACGGTGATGCTGGTCGTCGCGTTCCGGCTATTGCGTCAGACGCTCGCGCGCCGCGCGTCGGGCGAGCCGCAATCGTCGATGTGTGTCGCCCATGTCGACCCGGCGACCGGCCGCTTTCGCTGGACCTGGCCGACCGCAGCCGCGCTCGCGGCCACCGGGTCGCTGACCGGATTGATGACGGGTATGCTCGGCGTCGGCGGCGGCTTCGTCATCGTGCCGATGATGCGCAAGCTGACCGACGTGTCGATGCACGGCATCGTCGCGACTTCGTTGATGGTGATCGCGCTCGTCGGCAGTGGCGGCGTTCTCGCGACGGCCACGCACGGCGCGACACTTCCACTCGAAGTCGCGTTGTGGTTCACTGGCGCCACCACCGCCGGAATGCTCAGCGGACGGCTCGCGTCGCATCGCATCGCCGCCCATCATGTGCAGTTGGGCTTTGCGAGCATCCTCGTGTGCGTGGCGCTCGGCCTGCTGGTCAAAGCGGCGCTGATGTAAGCGCTGCTGCTGCCCTCCAACCCACCCAACGATCAAACAGAGCGAACGATGATCGATCTCGACCATTTCACCCCGATCGCCTCCCTGTGCGGAGGCCTGCTGATCGGCGTCGCGGCTGCGGCGATGGTGCTTTTGCTGGGCCGCATCGCCGGAATCAGCGGGATAGTCGGCGGCCTGCTGCGCTGGACGAAGCGCGACGGCGCATGGCGCGCCGCCTTCGTCGTCGGCCTGGTCGTTGCCGCGCTGATCGCGCGCGCGCTCGATGCGCCCGTCGCGATCACCGTCGACGCGTCGTGGCCCGCCGTGATCGCGGCCGGCTTGCTGGTCGGCATCGGCACCCGCTACGGCAGCGGCTGCACGAGCGGACACGGCGTGTGCGGCATTTCACGCGGCGCCACGCGCTCGCTGGTCGCGACGGCGACGTTCATGGCGGCCGGCTTCGTCACCGTCTATATCATTCGACATCTTCTCGGAGCCTAAGATGGCAACAGCTGTTTCATTCGTATGCGGGCTGCTGTTCGGCTTCGGCCTGCTGTTGTCGGGCATGGCGAACCCCGCGAAAGTGCAAGGCTTCCTCGATCTCGCCGGACGCTGGAACCCGTCGCTCGCTTTCGTGATGATGGGCGCGGTGGCCGTCGCGGCAATCGGCTTCGCGATCGCGAAACGCCGCGACAAGTCGCTGCTCGGATTGCCGATGCAAATTCCCGCGTCGACGCACGTCACGGCAAGGCTGGTGCTGGGCAGTGGCGCGTTCGGCGTCGGCTGGGGAATTGCAGGGTTCTGTCCCGGCCCCGCGCTCGTCGCGCTCGGGCTCGGGTCGGCCAAAGCGTGGGTATTCGTGGCGGCGATGATCGCGGGAATGGCCATCTTCGAGTTATTCGAACGGCGCAGACAGGCGGCCTTGGCGACCGGTTCTTAACCTGACCTTAAGGTGCCGCCGTGTACGATCCGTTTCGACAGAAACCAACTCACAGGCGCCCCTATGCAAGTCTCGACTGAACACCGCTATGACATCGTCGCCCGTTTGCTCCATTGGCTCGTCGTCGGGCTGGTAGCCGCGCAGTTCGTGATCGGCTGGACGATGCCGGACGTGCACCGCGATACCGTGCCGGACGGCGAGATCGCCTGGCACCTTGGCGTCGGCACCGCATTGCTCGCGGCGATGGTGTTGCGGGTGCTGTGGCGCGTGACTCACCCGTCGCCGCCGGACAATCTGCCCCCGCTGTTTCGCGTCGCTTCCAAAGTCACCCACCTGGCGCTGTACGTGCTGCTCGTGCTGGTGCCGCTGCTCGGCTGGATCAACGCTTCGTCGCGCACGTGGACGGTACGCCTCGGCGGACTTGTTTCGTTACCCTCATTGTCGGCACCGGGCTCGTCATTCGGGCATGCAATGGGCGATGTGCATGGCGTTCTCGCGTGGGTGCTGTTCGGTGTCATCTGCCTGCATATCGCTGCGGCAATGTTTCATCAGTTCGTCTCCGGCGACCGCGTTCTACAGCGCATGAAGATCTAGCGCGACCCCGAATAACCAAAGCCGCGGCAACTCAACAAGGCCCCTCTCGATCTCCCGCCTTGCGCGTTCAAGCGCATGCGCGGGAATAAATCGGTGTGCGCGCTCGTTCTGAAGTCTGGAGAAAGCGCTTCGCGCAGGCAAGCATCAACCCCAACGCGGCATCAGCTTGCCCCACTACGCCGATGTAAATGCGACGCCGGTCATGCCGAGCGCGAAGTGCGATGCTGTCGCCCGGTTTCCGCAGTGGGCAGGGATTCGTGCGCCCTGCGCATGACCGAATGCGGAACTGGCTGTCGGGGAGACGGACATGTCAAAGGCAATTGCAAGCGACGATGCCGCCCATCGGCTGATGGGTCACTTCTGGATGCTGGCGCTCGCCGTGCTTTGCCTGCTGGTTGCTCCGGTCGTTCGAGCGCTGCCAGTTTTCGCCCGTCAAACAGGGCAAAGCTGCGTCGCGTGTCACGCGGGCGGACAATTTCCCGAACTGACGCCGTACGGTCGAATGTTCAAGCTCAATGGATATACCTTCGGCGAACGTACGGTTCCAATCGCCGTGATGGCGATGCTCGACATGACCAGGACGAGGCTCAACCATGATGCCAGCGGCAATATCGTCTCGCCCAAAGACGGTCTGCCGATCTTCGATTCAGCCAGCATCTTCCTCGCCGGCAAGATCACCGACAGGATCGGTGCGTTCACGCAATTCACCTACTCGAACTACGATCATCAGGGCAGCGACGGACACTGGATCGGCCACTGGGCATCGGACAACATGGATTTCCGTTATGTGGACAGGATCATAGGGGACGCCAGCGACCTGATTCTCGGCACCACCCTGCACAACAATCCGACCGTGCAGGATGTGTGGAACAGTTCTCCGGCATGGAGTTATCCGTACATTTCCTCTTCGATCAGCACGGTCGGCTCACCCCAGTTTCTGCCACTCCTCGAAGGCACACTCGCGCAGCAGGTCGTGGGTGCGGGCGGCTACCTCTACTGGAACCGGACGGTCTATGCGGAGGTGTCGCTGTATAGCACCGCTGATGGCATCTGGTCGTTCATGAGCAAGGGCAACAAGGCCGGCGACCCCAACCATCCGCAGATCTATCTGAAGGGTCAAAATCCGTACTGGCGTCTGGCCCTGACTCATGAGTGGGGGCCGCACAACATCATGGTGGGGACCTTTGGCATCAATGCGAACGTCTATCCGAACGACGCGAACTCGATGCCGATCTTTACCCAGGGTGTCACCCGTTATCGCGACATCGGTGTGGATGCGCAGTACCAGTACATCCTCGACCCGAACACCGTCACCGCACAGGCGCGCTACATCCATGAAAACATCAGCGATCCGAGTAACTTCGTGTTTGGCAACAGCCAGTCAGCGAATCTGAATTCCTTACGCCTGAAAGCCTCGTACATCTATCAGGCCAAATATGGCGTGAGTCTTTCGTTCTTCAACGTGACTGGCACCGCGGATAGTGTTGCGTACGCCGGCAGCGCGAACTCGTCGCCGGCCACGCAAGGGTGGATGCCTGAGATCTTCTGGATTCCGGTTCCGAACATTCGCGTCGGTCTTCAATACACGCATTTCACCAAATACCTCGGCGCCCGATCGAATTACGACGGCCATGGACGCAATGCGAGCGACAACGACACGCTATTTCTATACCTATGGGCCGCGTACTGGTGACGGTATCGGCTCACGTTCTTTAGAAGGCTCATCGATGAAACATCCAGCGAATTCCATTGAGGATTCAACGTGCCGCTTCCCACGAGCGCGATTGATCCTCGTCGCCCTATCGCTCGGCGCAACCGGCTGCCACAACCTGGAGCAGTCCAGACAGATCGACAATCCCGCGGTCGCCGGAAAGACGATCGCGTTGCAGGTATGCTCGAATTGCCATAGCGTAAATGGCGTTTCGGTATCTCCCACGTTTCCGAAACTCGCGGGCCAACCACGGGAATACCTCGTCAATCAACTGACGGACTTCAAGGCCCATGTGCGAAGCGACCCGAATGCCAGAAGATTCATGTGGGGCTTCACGCATCTGAGTGAAACGCAAATCGAGCAACTCGCCGCGTACTTCTCCAGCCAGCCGCCTCCGGTACCACGAGCGCCAGCCGATCATCGGCTCATCGATTCGGGCAGGACGATTTTTTTGCTGGGCATTCCGGACAAAGGTGTACCGGCGTGCAGTGCCTGTCACGGCCAGCGTGGGGAAGGGATAGGGGGATTTCCTCGCCTCGCCGGGCAGTACGCGGACTACGTTGAAAAACAGATACTGGTGTTCCGGAGTGCCGGGCTACGCCCCCGTGGCGAGGTGATGAAGACTATCTCCGACAATATGTCGGATCGGGACATCCGAGCCGTTGCTGCCTTCATGGAGGCGTTTCCGGCAGAGACAGAGGCGGCGGCCAGTCCCGCTGTGAATCACTAGGCGTGCGGCCTTGCCATTCGGGTTTATCGGCCAGTACGCGCCCGCCCCGTCGGAAACCAGCGTGGAAGCATGCCGACCAAGACGTCGTCCTTAAGAAACACATGATGAAAAATAGCCGCGAACGCGTGAAACCCCGCAAGCCACATAATGGCGTCGCCGAGCCAAGTGTGCAGCGATGCGATGGCTGAGCCTGCTCCATGTAAAGTACCGAGCAACGGCGGGATATCGCGAGCGCCGATCAGCGTCAGCGGATGCCCTTCTAGCCACGCGCCAGAGATGGCGGTCAGCGGTAGTGCAAGGAGAAGCAGATACAGCATCCATTGAACGGTTGCTGACATAACAACCATCCAGCGAGAAATTGGCGGTGTCTCGGGACGCGTGTCGACTAGCCGCCAAGACAGGCGGATGAGCGTGAGCGCAAATACGCACAAACCCAAAGTCTCGTGGAGTCGCCGGTCGAACTCGTGGACCGAAGAGTAGACGCGCTGCTCGGATCCACCTGGACCATAAATGAACGTCACGAGCACGAGAATTGCCGTGCACCAGTGAAGGAATTGGGCAATCGAACCGTAGCTAGTGGCAGAGCTTTTCACTGTGGCGTCTCCGATGTGCGACCTTCGACGAACGCCAGGCACAAGCGCTGGCCGGACACTGGCGTATTGGATTCGTGAATGGATTCTACGCGCAAACTCCGAGCGAATTATTAGGCCGACGGCGGCTCACATTTTGAACGTTCTCCGTCGAACCATCGGTCCGTCAGACTGCGGTCGATCCAGATTGATTCTCAAGTTCTTCGTATTGCTGCCGATACCTTCACTGAGGAGACAATAGCCCGGTTACTGCGCGCAATAACCGGTAAAAGATGCTGACGCACAGCCATGCCGCCGTCGAGTATCAATGTTCTGCACTTACGCGCGCTGATTCTGAATCGATGCAACATATTCCGAGCTTACGCATCGCTGGCGTCATTGGCCGGTGGAGGCGGCGACATGGCGTCGACCGGCAACTGATCATCACCGTCGCACTGGTGTTGACCGGTCTCGTCATTTTTGCTGTCGGCATCGGTTACACGCTGATATGGCACGAGCGGTCCGTTGCAGAGCGCATTCACGCCCTGCGTGCCCGCGATGATATCGAGACGCTGCAAGCCGTGCACATTCAGGCGAACGCCGACTTCCTGCAGGGGCTCGACAGTGCACGGGTCGCATCTTTCGCGTGGCCGGTGCAGCGTGTAGTGTTGGTCGCCACCTGCTTCGACCGGTTGGAACAAAGTTACGCAAGCGACCCGCGAAGCGAACTGGTGGTACGGCGTCTGCGCGGTGAGACGGCCGGCTGGGCGTGGCTTCTGGCCGACATCGCGGTACGTGCGCACGTCGTGGATGGCCGTGCCTCGGTCGACAGCCCTGAGCTGCTCGCAGCGAACCGCATGCTGGCGAACATCGTCACCCAGTTGGTGACCCTCCGCGACGCGCAGACCGCTTCCCTGAGGGCTGCAGCCGACAGCGCGACGCGCCACCTGGTGATAGAACGGACTGTGCTTGCAACCACGGCGCTGGCGGCATGTTTGCTTCTTTGCTATGCGCTGATCGCTCACTATCGCGCCCGTCTCGCGCGGCAACGCGCGCGCGTCATCGCTACAGAAAGCGAGCGCCGGTTCCGTCAGTACTTTGATCATCATCCACTGCCGATGTTGATTTTCGACGTCGAGACGCTATCGATCCTCGCTGCGAACCGCGCGGCCGCATCGCAATACGGACGCACGCGCCGCCAGCTATGTTCGCTCGAGATGGCCGCCCTGTATGCGCAAGCCGACTTGCCGTCGTTTCTGCGCGATCTGCACGCGCTGCTGGCCGCGGCCACCACAAGCGGCTCGGCCGGTGTATGCAGGCATCGACACAGCGACGGCACGCCCGTCTACGTCGAACTGTCGTACCACTTCCTGACCTATGGCCGTCATCGAGCGTGCTTCATCACAGCTGTTGACGTCACGGAGCGAAAGAACGCCGAGCTCGCGCTATTGCTGCGAAGCCGTGCCCTCGACGCGATTGGCAACGGCGTGCTCATCACTCGACCCGATCCGAACGGCGACATGGTCGAATACGCGAACCCGGCATTCGAGAAAATTACCGGCTATGAGCGCCCGCAGAATTCAGGCGATCACTCCGCGCGGCCGGAAACACCCGGATTGTGGCAACAGATCGGTGCGGCGATTGCCGAGAAACGCGAGGCCACCACGCTGACGAAAAGCCAGCGCGCAAACGGAACAGAGTTCTGGTATCAGCTATACGTTGCACAAGTGAGCGACGAGTCCGAAAAGGTTACGCATCACATCAGCGTGGTGAGCGACCTGACGGAGCTCATCGAGTCGCGCGATCTGCTGGTTAGGCAGGCGCGCCGCGATGCGCTGACGGACTTGCCGAACCGCGTGACGCTGCGCGAACTGGTCGACACGGCGATCTTCGAGGGTCGTGAGTTCGCGCTGCTGTTCATCGACCTCGATCATTTCAAAGACATCAACGACAGCCTGGGCCACGGCGCAGGCGATCGCCTGTTGCAGGAAGTCGCGCGGCGGCTGTCGGCATCGGTCGGATCGGATGGCGTGGTCACCCGCTATGGCGGCGACGAGTTCGTGACGATGTTGAAGGGTTCAACCGGCGATGCCGAACTCTGCGCGCTGTTGGCGCGCGTGACGCAAACGCTGGATGAGCCGGTGCAAATCGACGACATGCAACTGCGGGTCCGGATGAGCGTTGGGGTCAGCTGCTATCCGCAGGACGGCTCGGACTGCGAAACCCTGCTGAAACACGCCGACCTTGCAATGTATCGGGTCAAGGCAGGCGGGCGCAACGGCGTCGAGCGATTTGCGCCCTCGCTCGCACATGAAGCGGCTCAGCGCATCGCGCTATCGCACAAGCTGCGCAACGCCGTCGAGCAGAACGGCTTCGAGCTGGTGTACCAGCCGCAAGTGGACATACGCAGTTACCGGCTGAGCGGGGTCGAGGCGCTGATCCGATGGCACGACGCGGACTTCGGCACGGTCAGCCCGACGACGTTCATCCCCTTGGCCGAAGACATCGGTTTGATCGCGCCAATCGGAGAATGGGTGCTGCAAACTGCCTGTGTACAGGCAAAGCGCTGGGAAGAAGTGCTGCCGGGGCTGCGCATGTCGGTCAACGTGTCGCCGAGCCAGCTTACGTTGAGCGATTTCGGCGCCGTCGTGCGCCGTGCTCTTGCTGCGTCGCAATTGGCCGCGGACCGGCTGGAACTGGAGATTACCGAAGGAGGTCTGGTTGCCCCTGGCGCCCTGCCCACGCTGCGCGCGCTGCACGACATTGGCGTGTCCATAGCGATCGACGACTTTGGCGCCGGTTACTCGAGCCTGGCTTATCTGCGCAGCTTCCACGCCGACCGTCTGAAGATCGACATGTCGTTCATCCGCGGCATTGGCAGCAGTCGTGCGGATGAGACGATCATCGGTGCGATCATCGCACTTGCCCGCAACCTGCGATTCGAAGTCGTCGCGGAAGGCGTCGAACGAGCGGAGCAGTTGGCTTTTCTTGCCGAGGCCGGCTGCGAGATCGTTCAGGGATACTACTTCGCCGCGCCACAGCCAGCGGGGAATATTCCGGCCTACGCGGCGAGCCTGCTCAGCGAGTTGCACGAGTTGCAAAATGCCTCATCGTGAGGGCCCCGCGCGCGACGACTTCACTTCGGCTTTGCGACGCCAAAGAGCGGCGCCTCGCCGCTCTTCGGCCCGTCGCCTTTAACGCGGATCCGACAGCGTCTGATTGAGCGTCTGCCCAGCGATGATCACGTTCTGCAACGTGATGTCGTGCACGTTGTAGAGGTAGATCGGTCCCGGCGTGCTGGCGCTAGCAGGCCCCGCGGCCGCGGGTGTGCCGAAATCACAGTTGGAAATCGTCACTCCGGTGATTGCCGGAACGGTCGGCGCAGGCGCCGGACCGTTGTAGTCGAACGCAACTGGACCTTGTGCAACGATGGCCTGGAAACACGAGCCTGTTGTGCTGCCCAATGTCACGTTCGCGGCATTGACGTTCGTGATGTTGACGTTGTCAATGAGCGCGGGGCGGGTGCGGATGGCATCGGCAGCAGGCTGGTAATCGCAATCGAACGTGATCAGGCCGCCTTGCGACGCGGACGGATTAGCGGCGGTTGCGGTGGCCACACCGATGGGCACAGTGCTGTTGATCGGACTGCCTGTCAGCATCTTGCTGCCGTAGCCGCCGCCGGTGAGGCTCACCCCGTGCGGGAGCGTGACGCCGTTCACATAGAAGTTCTTGACGTAGCCTCCGCGGTTCATGTTCGTCTTGATACGGATCGCAATGTTCAGCGAATTGGTTGCCCAGAACTGGTTGAGCATGGTCAGGTTGCGTGCGTAGATGTTCTGCACGCCGCCACCCATCTCGCTGCCGAGCGTAATGCCGCCGTGACCGCTATTCATCATGCAGTTCTGGATCACATGGTTCTGCGCCGGTCCGTACTCCGTGTCGAGATCCTTGCCTGACTTGATGGCGATGCAGTCGTCGCCCGTGTTGAACGTGACGCTGTCGCACAGAACCGTGTTGCAGGCGTCGGGATCGAAGCCGTCGTTGTTCGGTCCGATGCTGTCGGCTGTCACGCCGCGGATCACGACGTTCGTGCAGTCCGTCGGATGATGCTGCCAGAACGGCGTGTTGTTGGTCCGGTAGTTTTCCATCAGCACGTTCGTGCAACCGAGGAATTCGACCATGCACGGCCGCAGATAGTGGCCAAGACCGAAGATTCGCTGCGCGACTGGCACGCCCGCTTCGGAGAGCGCTGGCAGGTAGTTCTGGTCCTGCTGCCAGGGCGTAGCCGGATTGGTCAACTGCGCGTACAGCGAGGCCGAAATGGTGGGGACGGCCACCATCAGATCGACGTTGTTCGGGTTCGTATAAGCCTGCGACGGCGTGGACGACCCGGCGCAGCCGTATGCGCCACTGGTACCCTTGTAGGTCCACCAGCAAGTGCTGGTGTTTCCGCTTCCGGCGAACGGCGTCATCGCCTGACCGTTCAGCACCGACGTCGGACCTTCGCCAGTCAGCGCGATATTGTTGGCGTTTCGCGCGTACACGGGCGAGCCGAAGTTCAGGCAGTCGTTTGCCTGCCAGCGGCTGTAGTACAGGTTGCCGTTGGCGCCGCAGTTGACGGGGCCGTCTTTCGCGTAGTCGGCAGGATTCGGGCTGAAATAGATCGTGCAGTTCGCGCTCAGATGGAAGTTGACGTTGCTCTGCAGCACGATCGGACCCGCGCAATACCACGTGCCGGCCGGCACCACGACCCTGCCGCCACCGGCGGCACTGCACGCCGCGATTGCCGCGAGGAAAGCGGGACGTGAATCGAACGATCCCGGTGCGTTGGTCGCGCCAGCACCGGTACTCACCGGCGATGAACTGCCCGTATAAGGGCTGGTCTGCGCGATGACCGCGCACGGTTGCGCACCGTACTGTTCAACCGGGAAATCGACGGCCGGGAAAGCGCTCTGGGTGATTTTCTGCAGCGCATTGATGATGTTCGTCGCCGAGCCGTCAGGGCCCCAGATCGGGTCGGCCGCGGCCGTTGACGGCGTGCTTCCGGCCGCTGGCGTCGAACTGCCGCCTCCGCCCGCGGCAGCGGAAACGCCGCCGCCGCCGCACGCCTGCAAGAGTGCGCTGCCCGCCAACGCGCCTCCCAGCCCAATGAAGCCACGGCGCGAAATGCGCAAGGTGTCGCCCGTTGCGGGCGCATTTTTATCAAAGTCGCACGACAGCCTGGACATCGGGTCCCCTCCGGACAAATTGCATCGGTTGTATGACAAGTCTGGAAGAGTAAAGACAAGATTCGCGGCAGTACACATGGTGGATACCCTGATTCCTACACACCCCGGACACGGCAGGAAGTGACCGGAGGCGTTGAGAGAGTTCGAACTTCTTTTGGAATTTCGCGCGAGACGGTTCGACTAGAATGATGTCGACGCGCGGCTCCGCACTCGATGCACTACACCCGTCATCAGGTATCGCGATGAACAACGGCAGGCTCGTATTACATGCGCGATGGCATCGCTTGCAACGCGACGCGCGCACCTGGTCGCCGCAGCCTGCTGCCGGTAGGCTCAGCGCTTTGCATGAAAGCGATCGATGAAACCGCGATCCGCCGACTGCGCTGCCGTCCTGATGACCGCGTCGTGCATCGCGGGCCTCATGCAGACCTCACCCGTAGCCGCACAGGCATGGCGCGATGTCGCGCCTCAACCCGCCCCGCGCGCGCCGCGAAGCGCGCCGCCGCCCTCCTCCCCGGAGACGCAGGCCGAGTCCGCACGGATCGCGGTCGAGCGGCTTGCCGGGCTCGTCTTCGAACCGGCCGCCGCGTCCGCGACGGCATCACCGACGCAGCAACAACGCATCGTCGCGCAAGGACTGCCCGTACTCGACGACGCGTTCCTGCAGAGCTTCGCCACGGACCTGGACAAGCCGCTGACTTTCGGCCGCCTCGCCGAGATTCGCCGCGCCGTGGTCGCGCGGTATCGGGCAGCGGGAAAGCCGCTCGTCGACGTCTACGTGCCGGAACAGGACGTCAGCTCGGGGGTCGTGCGTATCGCCATTGCCGAGTTCAAGCTCGGGCGGGTTCATGCCAGCGGCAACACCTACTTTTCGAGCAGCCTTCTCGAACGTGAAATGCCGCTCGAGCCCGGCGCACCGATCCCGCAAGCGACGGTCTCGAAGGGACTCGCCGTGCTCAACGCGAATCCTTATCGACGGGTCGATGCTGTGTTTGCACCCGGTGAAGCAGCGGACACGACCGACGTCGTGCTGCAAACCGAAGACCGTCTGCCGCTTCGGGTCAGCGCGGGTTACGACAATGAAGGCGTGCCGGACCTCGGCCGTGACCGGTTCTTTGCGGGCATCGGCTACGGCAACCTGTTTGGGCTCGATCAGCAGATCGCCTATCAATTCACGGCCAGCAACGATTTTTTCAGCGGCAATCCGGATATCGAAGGCCGGCCGAAGCGCGCCCGCTTCACCGCGCACGCACTGAACTATACGGCGCCGCTGCCCTGGCTCGACACGATCGAGTTGTTCGGCGTCTACGCGCAGAGCACGCCACGCCTGCCCGACACGTATGGGCAAACGGGCATTTCCGCGCAGCTTAGCTTTCGTTATGACTTGCGACTGCCGACCATCACGGACACGACCCAACTCGTCCAGATCGGATACGACTTCAAGCGGAGCAACAACGATCTGGAATTCGGCGGTTCCCAGGTTTTCAACTCGAATACGCACATCCATCAGTTCGTGTTGGCTTACAGCATCAGCAAACCGACCGACGCGGGCACGGCGCATGCCGCGGCGACACTCGTCGCCAGTCCGGGCGGATGGGATGGCAGTAACCAGGACGCGGCATTCAACGCCGCGCGGCAGGGCGCGACGGCCCGCTACATCTATATGCAGTTGACTGCGTCGCGCGCCACCGCGCTTGGGGCGGGCTTTACACTGATCACGAACGGAACGTTTCAGTGGACGCCGAACACGTTATTGCCGAGTGAGGAGATGGGGCTCGGCGGGGAGTCCAGTGTGCGAGGCTACGACCCATACGTGACGCTCGGCGATCGCGGCTGGAACATCCAGACCGAGGTGCGCACGCCTGCGATCGCTCTCGGCGCGAGCAACGCAGTCGTGCAACCCTTTGTGTTCTTCGATGCCGGGCGCGTATGGACCACCATCGATCAGCCAGCGGAGAATAATCCCGGTCTGCTCGCGGGTGTCGGCGCGGGCGTGCGCTTCCAATGGTCGAGATTCGTGGATTTTCGCTGCACCTACGGCGCGCCATTACGCTCGGCGACGCCAAATGGTTCGAAGGCACCGATCGTGCTCTTGTACGTGTCGCTCGGAACATGAGCCATCGACACGTCATCTCCCGACCGTCAACGACGCCTGAGCGCTAGTCTCACTGCGCGACCCGTTGCTCGTCGGCGCGGCCGTCATCTAGCCGTCTCGCCCCTTCCACGCTTTCGATCGGATGCCCGCGGCGCCGAAGCCGCGCTCGATGTCCGTCGCGATGCCTCGGCCGGCCGGCGCGTCCAGTGCCGGCGGGCCGTCGTCCGGAAGCGGCGGCGCCACGTCCGCGACGCGACGCGACGAGCGCCGCTTCGTCGCCTTCGCATCGAACCACGCGACGTCGCGGCGCAAGCCGACAACATAGGCACGCCAGCCTCGCGGATGGTCACTGAACAGAGACGCGCGCACGGATGCGGCCAGCGCGTCCCTGTCGAGCGGGTCGTCGAGCAACCCTTGCGGCCACCGGCAGAACGCGTGAAGCGCACGGGTCCTGAACGCGTCCACGGGCATATCGGGGCGCAGCTGCGCGAGCAGCGGCTCGTCACCGAGAATCGGGTATCGCGCGATCAGCTCGCCAATGGTTGCCGCGCTCGGCGCCATATCGTCGAGCCGAACGATCAATTGCATCACGCGCCCTAGATGAAGCAGCAGCGCGCGCCTTTCGAGAGCGTCTTCCATGATTTGCGGTGCCTTCGATCAAGACAGTCGAATTGCATCCGGTCAATCGCGTCGTCTTGCTGGCCGCTGTTTGACCGGCGTTCCCTTACAAGCCTACGGCGCCTCGCGGCGCGGACGTTGATCCGGGTCACTGCATGCACCGGGTCGGCGTCACGCGCGGTTCTTCTCTTCGATGTGGGGCTGGCGATCCGTCACCAGCGATAGCTCCGACAGAAGCCCAGCCACCGCCTCGAGCAGATCGTCGAGCGTCACGATGCCGGTGAGCGCGCCTGCGGTGTCGACGACCGGCAGGCGCCGCACGCCGTTCAGACGCATTCGCGAGGCGGCAAGCCAGAAATCGTCCCCCTCGGCGACGAGCGCCGGCGGCGACGACATCACGTCGTTCACGAAAATCTTCTCGGGGTTGGCCTGTTTGGCCACGATGGCCAACACGATGTCGCGATCGGTCAGCATCCCGACAGGCACGCTGTGCCCGCCGATCGTCTCAACCACCACGAGGTCGCCGACATGCTGTTCGCGCATCAGCTGCGCGGCCTCGAGAACCGTCGCTTGCCGTCGGCAGACGGTGACGTCCCGCGTACAAATGGTTCCTGCATTCACGATACATGCCCCACGTTCGACACGGCCTGCCGCCGTGTATCCGTTCGCTGCGTCGTCACCCGACCGAGTCCGAGCTCTGTTCGGGCTACCAACCGCGCGCCGCAGCGAGACACGCACGGACTTCTTCATCGCTCGTCTGGTCGAAATTCACATAGAACCCGCCGATCCCCATCAGCAAGTCCGGCTGCAACACGCTGACGAACGCGTCCGCGATTCCTTCGAATGACATCGCCGCATCGGATTGCGACACCGGGACCGCCACCACGATCCGGGCAGGATGTCT
The DNA here is from genome assembly GCF_040965775.1 of Paraburkholderia sp. BR10954. Classification (NCBI taxonomy): domain Bacteria; kingdom Pseudomonadati; phylum Pseudomonadota; class Betaproteobacteria; order Burkholderiales; family Burkholderiaceae; genus Paraburkholderia; species Paraburkholderia sp. BR10954. The sequence continues at coordinate 8,261 of NZ_JBFRCK010000008.1, read as the reverse complement.
GTCACGGAGTGCGTCGATCGCCGCATGCATCGACGCCCCCGTCGCGATGCCGTCGTCGACCACGATCACCGTCTTGCCCTGCACTGCCGCCGGGGGGCTGTCCCCACGGTACGCGACTTCCCTGCGCGCGAGTTCCGCCCTTTCGCGGGCGATCACATCGGTCAATTGGGTGTCACTGATCTGCAGTTCGCGAAGTACCGACCTCTCCAGATGGAGGGCGCCCCCGGAAGCGATGGCGCCCATCGCCAGTTCCTCGTCTTGAGGCGCGCCCAGCTTTCTGACGACCAGAACGTCGAGCTTCGCGCGCAGCTCCCGCGCGACTTCGAACGCGACCGGAACGCCGCCGCGCGGCAGGGCCAGCACGACCAGATCGCCGCGCCCCTGATAGTCGCGCAGCGCGTGGGCTAGCTGTCTGCCCGCGTCGACGCGGTCGCGAAACCGGTTGCCCATCACTTTTCCTCCCCGCAACGCCCGAGCACGTTGCCTCGGTCACTATGCCATCGATCGGCAGCATCAAGCGTTCCTCGACGCAGCGCAATCAAAGCGCATTTCGATTGACGTAGGTCAGTAGTTGGTCCGAACCGGCGGCCGATCATGAATACCGACAACACGCGAGACGCGGAGGCCGACGTGTTCTCCAACATTCTGGTCGCGGTGGACGGCGGCGGGAGCGCCGCCCAGACGTTCGAGACAGCGACATGATCCGCAATAGAGACAATGGAAGTCGTCATGAATGGAGAGGTTACCGAACTCCGGGATCATGCATTCGCCTGCGCCGCGGACGCGACTGCGCGTAAAGACACGGATTCGGCGCAACTGTCCGCGGCGATCCGCTACGAAGCCGCCACGCGGGCTCGGGTTGCCATATCCCATCAACGTCTGCTGCGGCAACAGGCGCTCGTGCGTCGACTTGCTGTTGGCGGAGTCGATCATTCCATCGCGCGACAGTGCCTGCAGGGACTGGAAGACTCCTTTCATGTATTGAGCCTGATCTGGGAGATGCGCCTTCACAAGCTCAATGCGCTGCTAGACAGCGAAGCCCAGTGACGGGACCGAAGCACCCGTGTTCACATCGGCGTGAACGGGACCGGGTATTCCAGATGATCCTTTACTTCTTTTACGCCTGGCGCGCGCGCGGCGGCAGCGAGGATCGCCTGGCGCTCTTCCTCGGAGCGTATCGGTCCCCAGCAATGAGCGACGCCATCCGTGACGATCAGGTCGTCGGCGTCCAGCGCCCAACGCTGTCCTTCGAGTTCCTTCATGATCGCGGCGCGAATCTGCTCGTCCGACGGTTGCGAATCGAGCTGCGCGGGTGCGCAACTCGCGAGAGCCCGCACCAGATTAGCCCTGCTGACGATGCCGACGAGCTTGCCGTCGCGCAAGACCGGTAGACGCTTGATGTGCTTGCGCCCGAGCAGTTCGGCGACCGCCGTCAGCGGCGCGGATTCGTCGACGGTGACGGCGGGGGCGCTCATCACGTCACGCACCCGAACCGAACGCTCTTTCAGATACTCGACCGCGAGTTGACGCGTAGGCGCGATGAACTGGGCGAGCCACGAGCGCCGCGGCGTTTCGGTGCCGGTTTCGACGCGCCGGAGCAGATCGCCCTCGCTGACGATGCCAATCACGCTGCCTTTGTCGTCGAGAACGGGCATGCCGCTGATCTTGCTGTCGGCGAGCAGCTGTGCCGCGTCGTAGACCGAGCTGTCCGGTGCGATCGACACGACCTGGGTCGTCATGATGTCCGAGGCTTGCATAGTGACCTCCGTATCGAGTGCCCTGCGCTGCCGCACATCGATGCAGGCAGGCACGAGGCGACGCAATGGACAGGCGCTGAAGGACGCGTCGCCGTGTTCCCTTCGGCACCCACTTCGAATCCGCTCGCCCGGCGTGTCGACCAGTCGTTGCAACGCGTCGATTCCGCCGTGCGCCTATCACAAAGAACCGGCCACTGATGATCGGCCCCCGGTCCAGTACAGCCCAATGATCGATGCGCAGCGACCGGCGATCGTTGACTTGTATCAAGCCGCCCCCGCTGACCAACCGACGATGCAGCAATCGATTACCGGCCACCCGCCCCCCGAGATTCGCCGCAAAACGCGATGCTGAACGCTGCCGCGAATTCGTCGAGCCGCGCGCGATCGAGCCCGTCGATACCGGCGGCGGCGACCCTGCCGTTTCCGCCGAACTTTCTGCAAAGTACGTCGGCGCCACGCGGGCAATCGAGCGGAGCCCGCACGCTGCCCGTGTATCGGCCATCGGCGCCGGCTGTCAGTACAGCGTGCGCTCGCGCCGGGTCGCGCCGCGCAACGAGATTCGCGAAATCGCCTCGCACGCGCCGCGCCCAAGCCGCGTCGGGGAGAATGTGCAGCGTTGCATTGGCGAGCCGCCGGACTTCCACGAGTCCCAAGGCCAGCTCGAGGTCTTCCGTGCGCCGCGTCTGCAGTTCGGGCAGCACGCTGGTCGACGCAATGAACTCGAGCGGGTCCGAATAGGGTTGGATTGAGCGATACATGTCGACGGGATCGACCGCAAGATCGGCCACGCTATCCCCGTACGCGTTGTAGTTGATCGCTTCGCCAAGTTCACGCAGCTTGCGCTCGTCGGACGAGTTCATCGCGCACGCGGTGGCGGCCCGGTGCGCTGCCGGATGCAGGTTGTCGCCATAGGCCGCGACCACCGCCCAGCGCCTGTACCGGCCTTGCAGATGGCGGTCCACGAGCAGCGCCGTGCACGTATCTGGTGACGTATCGATATGCGTCGTCAGCAACGCGTTTGCGGGTATCGGTCCCGAGAAATGATGATCGAAATAGTCGATCTTTACCCCAAGAGCCAGCAACGCGAGGAGTGGATCGCGGTTCGCATCGAGCGAAATATCCAGCACGGTCACGCTGTCGCCCGGCTGCGCGTTCGCGCGGTGCAGCAGCGTGACGTCGCGCTTGGCCCCGGTGATCAGGATGGTGTCGGCAGGCTCGGCAAGTCGCAACTGATGCAGCGCGCAAATGCCATCCGCATCGCCATTGAAAATATCGAATCGCTTCATCCGCTGCTCCACCCGTGCGTCGCTGCCACGATCGCACGCGGTTCGACCGGGGTCAAACGGTGCCCCTGCTCCACTTCATATGGAAGCGTACGCCGGTATTGTCCGCTTGACCGCCTCGTCGATATAGATCAAGCCGGTTACCATACGCGATGACTTAAATGAATGAGTAGACGATTTGGCTCGCGCGCAAGGCGGGCGCCGGCGGTCCAACGATGTGGAGGTCAACCGTGTGGAATCAGACGCTCGTGTTTCCCCATGTCACGCGGCCCGGCGCGCCGCTCGCCACGACATGGAGCCTGGCATGAGTTCGCCGCCGAGCCGCAAGCCTTCCAGACGCCGAGCTGATGCCACACTCCACGGCATCCTTCATGTCGCCAACCGAATGCGCGCCGCGCGTCGCAGCCTGCGCGGACTGGACGCGACGCTGCGCAGGCCGGGCACCTACCGTCATCCGGCGGGCGGGATCGTCAGAATCGAAACGCATATATCCGTCGTGTATCTCGCCGGGCGCTTCGCGTACAAGATCATCAAACCCGTCGCACCAGGCTTCGCGGACTTTACCTCCGCCTCGACACGCCAGCGCTGCTGCGAAGCCCAGCTCCGCCTGAACCGGCCACTCGCGCGAGGTATCTACGCCGCCGTGATACCGATTGCGCGCCGTGCCGGCGTGCTGGCGCTCGGCGCCGGCGGCGTCGCCGTCGAGCACGCGGTCAAGATGCGCCGCTTCGACGAGGCGATGCTCTTTTCGAGTCTCGCGGCGAACGGAGCACTGACGCCGCACGACATCGACGGCGCGGCGAAGCGGCTCGCCGACTATCACCTGAGCGCACCCCGCAACGCGCCCTCGTCGCGCTACGGCAGCGCGACGCTGGTGCGAACCCAGATCGAAACGATCAACGCACCGCTGCTGGCCAATTGCAGCCATCCCGCGCTGCCCGGCATTGCCGCGTGGTGCGCGCGACAGCTCGACGAACTCGCGCCGCTGATCGAGCGGCGCCGCGCCGAGGGTTTCGTGCGCGGCTGCCACGGCGATCTGCATCTCGACAACGTGGTGCGCTGGCGCGGCGCCATCGCGATGTTCGACTGTATCGACTTCGACGATGCGCTACGCTGGATCGACGTCGCGGCGGATGTCGCGTTTCTGGTGATGGACCTGTGTGCGCGAGCGGAACCGCGTCTGGCCAATCGCCTGTTGAACCGTTGGCTGGAAACGTCGGGCGACTATGCGGCGCTGTCTCTGATGCCTTTGTACATCGCCTATCGGGCGCTGGTGCGGGCGTGGGTCGCGTGTCTGAAAGCGGGGCACGTGGCCAGCCGCAACGTCGCGGTCCCGCAACCGGCCCTGCGCTACCTCGAGGTCGCGCGGGCGCAAACGCAGAAGCCGCGACCCGTTCTGCTGCTGTGTCATGGCTTTTCCGGTTCGGGAAAATCGGTCGCGAGCCGCGCTCTCGCGGACCTCTGCGGCGCGGTACGCGTGTCGAGCGATGCGGAACGCAAACGCGTGCGGCCAGCGTCCGACGCGCAAATGGCGCTCGGCGCCGAACACTACACGCAAGCTGCGCGTCACGCGATCTACGATCACCTGCTTGGACTCGCGCACGGCGTGCTGCAAAGCGGCCACAGCGTGATCGTCGACGCGACCTTTCTCGAATCGAGTCAGCGCGGCACGTTTCTCGCGCTCGCCGAACGGCTTGGCGTACCGGCCCGTATTCTCGACTTTCGTGCCGACCCAGCGGTGCTCGAGCAACGCATCGAAGCGCGCCGGCGCGGTCCGCGCGATCTCTCCGACGCGGACACCGCCACGCTCGCGCGTCAACTCGCGAGTGCCGACGCACTGACGCCGGCGGAACAGGCGCTGACCTTGTCGTTCGACACCGCGGTACCGATGGCAGCGTTCGACTCACCCGCGTTCTGGCGAGCGGTGATCGAGTTGATGCAGCCCGGTATCGAAAGCGTCGCGGCTGCGTCGCGTGTTACGGATACCGCTCGTTAGCCGGGCAAGCGGTCAGTGGATCGCGGATCGTGAACGAGCCGCCGATCGCGAAACCCCTGGAGCCAACGGTTACGAAAAGCCGACTAAAATCGATTTGCGCGAACACGCGTCGATGCCCGGCGATTCCATGCGCATCGACACAGCGCAAAGCGCGAACTTCGCGATTGCTTCAGGTTTTCCTGCCAATGGATGCGACCGGAAGAGATCACCCGATGATCAAGGTGTTGCTGGCCGACGACCACACGCTCGTGCGCGACGGACTGCGCCATATCCTGCAGCAAGCGAACGGCTTCGAGGTAGCCGGCGAAGCGTGCGACAGCGCGACGACGATCGCGCTGATCCGCGCGACCCAGGCACACGTGCTCGTGCTCGACCTGTCGATGCCGGGGCGCAACGGCATCGAACTGATCAAGCAGATCAAGGAGGAAAAACCCGATCTGCGGATTCTGGTGCTGACGATGCACGCCGAGCAGCAATACGCGGTGCGCGCGTTCAAGGCGGGTGCATCAGGCTATCTGACCAAGGAAAGCGCGAGCGCGGAACTAGTCGGCGCGGTGACGAAAGTCGCGTCAGGGGGCGTCTATGTGAGCCTCGCGATGGCCGAACGCTTCGCGCAGAATCTGAACGAGCCGGCCGACACGCTGCCGCACCAGCGCTTGTCCGACCGCGAATTCGACGTGTTCCGGCGCCTCGTCGAAGGCCAGAGCATCACCGGGATCGCCCATGAACTCTGCGTCAGCGTGAAAACGATCAGCACCCACAAGACGCGCATCCTCGAAAAAATGCAGATGCCGAACGAGAACGGGCTGGTTCGCTATGCGATCCGCCACAAGCTGTTCGACGACGAGAACGATTTGTAGTGCTTCCCGGCCGCGGCGCCCGGTGACACGATAGCGGCACGAACCGCGTGCTTGCGGCCCTGATCCGACAGGAGCCTTCAAGATGAGCGATGCCGCGCAACATGATGCCTGGGAAATCGGCGAACCGCACTTCCCCGCCTCCACGCCAGTGGAACAGCAATTGCGCTTTGCGCTGCACTACGCGGTACTCGCGCCGTCGAATCACAACACGCAACCGTGGCGGTTCATCGTCGACGGCGAGACCGTACAGATCTGCGCCGACCGCATGCGCGCGCTTCCCGTGGTCGATCCTTTCGATCGCGAACTTCTGATGAGCTGCGGTGCGGCTTTGTTCAATCTTCGCGTGGCGCTGTGCCGCCTCGGTCTCGCTTATGCGATCACGCTGTTTCCTGCGGAAGCGGATCCCGACATCGTGGCGCTCGTACGTGTGTCGCGCGACGGGCCTCGCGACCCGCACCTGCATGATCTCTTCGACGCGCTGACGGAGCGCGTGACGACGCGTGCGTAGTTCGTCGATAACCCTGTGCCCGCCGCCCTGCAACGCAAGTTCAGCGACGCCTGCGACGACGAGGGCGCGCTTGCCTGCTGCGTGGAGCAGAAAGCCGCGCGCGAGGCGCTCGCGCGCCTGATCGCCGATGCGGATCGAGCGCAGTTCGCTGACCCGCGTTTCAGGCGCGAGCTCGCCAGCTGGATTCACCCGCGGCGACGCGACGATGGCATGCCCGCTTACGGTACCGCTGTCGGCATCGCGACGATGCGCGACGACCGCGAGGCATGGCTCGCGGCGGGACAGGCGCTCGAACGGATGCTGCTGGTCGCGGCATCGGCGGGATTGACCGCTTCCTACCTGAACCAGCCGATCGAAGTGGACGCGCTGCGCGAGCGGCTCCGGACGCTGCTGCGCATGGACGCGTTTCCGCAGCTCCTGCTTCGCGTCGGGCGCGGCCCGCGGGTCCGTCATGCGCCGAGGCGGCCGCTCGCCGATTCGGTGTCGTGAAACGCACGGGGCGTTTGCTGAGGGCGATGCCAGCCCGTGAGCTACACCGTTACCACGATCTTGCCGAACTGCCCGTTGGTTTCGAGGTAGCGGTGCGCGTCGACGATCTCGTCGAACGCAAAGGTGCGATCGATGACCGGCTTCAGCGCGCCGCTTTCGAGGCCCTTGAGCACGAACTCCACCGCGGCCTTCCGGCGCGTCGGGTCGCCACTCGTCAACCAGATGTTGTGCGCCTTCACGGAATTCATCCTGGCGATCATCTGCAGCACCGGCAGCGTCGTAGCACGCTCGTCGAGCGCGCCGTACAGATACGCGATTCCCTGGAAGGACAGCGCCTCGATCAGTTTCGCGAAGTTCGGGCCGCCGACCGGATCGAATGCGACGCGAGCCCCCTTTCCATCCGTGATCCGCATGATCTCTTCGAAAAGGTCCGACTCGTCCGTCACTATCACGTGGGCGGCATCCGCGTCGAGCAACTGCTGTCTCTTGCCGGCATGGCGCGTGACCGCGATCGACGTCGCGCCCGCGTAATTCGCCAGTTGGATCGCCGCCAGTCCCACGCTGCTCGAAGCGGCCGGTACGACGACATGGTCGCCGGCGCCTACCCTCGCATCTTCGATCAGCGCGCCATAAGCGGTGACGAACATCATCCACACCGAAGCGGCCTCGGCGAAGGAAAGCGACTTCGGATGCCTGACAACCGCATGGTCCGGCACGATGATGACTTCGCCGTAGGTGAAGTACTGATTCATCGAGAACGACGGGATCACGCTGACCTCGTCTCCGGGCGCGAAATCGACGACGCCCTCGCCCACCGCATCGACGATGCCGGCCGCCTCGTACCCGAGCCCGGCCGGAAAGCGCACCGGTTCGATGTACCGGTCGGTGCGCCACATCGCTTCCGCGCGATTGAGACCAATCGCCTTCACATTGATCCGAACTTCACCGCGGCCTGGGCCGCGGACCGATTCTTCGACGAATCGAAGCACTTCGGGCGCACCGGCCTCGGTAAACCTGACAGTCCGTGACATCACTACCTCCTGGATGGATTGACGGTAGAGCAATCTCGCCCGCGTGCACAGATGGCCCGAGGGTATCCCCGATCCTATTCCACTTATCGACCGAAAGTAAAATTCAATTGACCGACCGGTCGGTTAATTTATACTGCGTCACATTGCCACTTGTTCTGGATGGTGCAGATGTACACCCAATCCCTCGATATCCCCGGCCACGTCGCCCCGCTGGACGCGGACGCGAATTCGCCCGAACAGGCGCGCTTCGACGCGGTCATGGCCGCCGACGGCAAGATCGAGCCGCAGGACTGGATGCCCGACGCGTACCGCAAGACGCTGGTGCGGCAGATCTCGC